>CAZEWD010000210.1:0-5714 GCA_964515725.1 uncultured Binatia bacterium (SeqCode) | reverse complement strand
GGAAGGCAGGGATATCGAGTTGTTCCTCAGAGTCTTCGGAGAGAGTGAAATCCGCCGGCGGCGTTTTCTCTTTGAGAGGTTCGTGCGATTCCGTACTTGCCTTGGAGCGCTGCCAGGTCGGCGAATCTCCGTCGTCGATGATGGTCCCGAGAAACACCCTTTTTCGCGCCGGCGCGTCCTTGTCACGTTGAATGACTCGAGCAATCACGGGCTGGGCCTGAGCTGGCGGCAGCGGAAAAATCTCGGGGGCAATCGAGGGCTGCGGTGCCGACTCCAGGATCGGCAAAGGTGCAATCTCCGGCTTCGCTTCCCCGAAACCAGTGGCGATCACGGTCAGACGGATTTCGTCGCCCATCCGTTCGTCGATCACCGCACCGAAAATGATGTTCGCATCCTCGTGTGCCTCTTGTTGGATCAGGGATGCCGCCTCGTTGACTTCGTGGAGAGACAGGGTGTGGCTGCCTGTGATGTTGATCAGCACGCCGCGTGCACCCTGGATGGAGATATCTTCCAGTAACGGGCTGGAAATTGCCTTTTCGGCTGCCTCCGTGGCACGTTTATCGCCACTGGCAACACCCGCACCCATCATGGCCATACCCATCTCGGACATGATGGTGCGCACATCGGCGAAATCGAGGTTGATGAGTCCATTCACGGTAATCAGGTCGGAGATGCCACGCACCGCTTGCAGGAGGATATCATCGGCACGGCGGAAGGCATCGAGCAGGGACGTGTCACGAGTGGCAATGGAGAGAAGCCTCTCGTTGGGAATGACGATCAGGGTATCAACGGCATCCTTGAGGGCTCGCATCCCCTCTTCGGCCTGCCGCATCCGCTTTTTCGCTTCGAACACGAAGGGCTTGGTGACCACGGCAACGGTCAAAGCACCCAGGTCCTTGGCGATACGCGCCACCACGGGAGCGCCCCCCGTACCGGTGCCACCGCCCATCCCAGCGGTAATGAAAACCATGTCGGCACCGATGAGCTGGTCGCGCACCAGATCAAGGTCTTCGAGTGCCGCTTCGCGACCAATATCCGGGTTCGCACCGGCACCGAGACCTTTCGTGAGTTGTGCACCCAGTTGCAGCTTGATCGGCGCCAGATTCATACCGAGCGCTTGCATGTCGGTATTGGCGGCGATGAATTCCACGCCCGAGAGCCCCGAAGCAATCATGGTATTCACCGCATTTCCGCCACCACCGCCGATTCCGATGACCTTGATACGAGCCCCCGCAACCCCAGTATTCCCAACCAACTCGATCATCAGCCCTCTCCTCCTAGCCTCGGTGCTTCTTATGCCTTATCGAATAGAACGTCAAAGGTTGATTTTCTCTTGCGCGATGCGTCATTCAAAAAATGCTTCCATCAAACCACGGATACGGCTTCGCACGCGCCCGAACAGCCTCGCCTCCTCGGACCGGGCTGACACGTAGTCGCGCGGCTGCAACCCATACCGCAGAAGACCCACGGCCGCCGCGAAGCGGGGATTGTTCGTTTCCGTTGCCGCCGAACCGCTGTGCTCCGTCTCGCCTGTCACGGGAGTTCCCAACCTGACCGGCGCCTGGAACACCTGTTCGGCAAGGGCCACTGTACCATCGAGAAGGACAGTGCCACCGGTCAGCACGATCCCAGAACCCAGGTTTTCGTCGAATCCACACTTGACGATCTGGCGTCTGGCGAGGGTGAAGATCTCCTCCATGCGCGCCTCGATCACCTGGGCCAGCAGATGCCGCGCAAGCAGACGCGGCGGCCGGCCGCCAACCGTCGGTACTTCCACCGTCTGATCGCGACTCACGAGCCGAGCCAGGGCGGAACCATTTCGCACCTTGAGTAATTCCGCGTCACGGAATGGTGTCTGCAATCCAGCGGCGACGTCACTGGAGACGTGATTGCCACCAATGGGTAACACAGCGGTGTGTTTCAGCGCACCGCGGTGAAACACGAGAACATCACTCGTGCCGGCCCCCACATCGACGAGAGCCACACCGAGTTCCTTCTCCTCCGGCATGAGGACTGCTTCGGCAGCCGCCAGTGGCTCGAGCACCAGGTCGACAACAGACAAGCCGCTTCTCTGGCAGCACTTCACCACGTTTTGTGCTGGCGGTTTGGCCGTGGTCACGACATGCACATGCGATTCGAGGCGAAGACCCGACATGCCAACGGGCACCTTGATACCGTCCTGCGAATCGAGCACGAAGTCCTGCGGCAACACATGGAGGATATCGTGGTCCGCCGGCAGGGGGACGGTCCGTGCAGCGTCGAGAACCCGGTCGACATCGGCCTGCGTCACCTCGTGGTTGCGCAGCGCAATGGCGCCATGGCTATTGAAGCCGCGGATATGTCCGCCGCCGACATCGGCAAACACGCTGTGGATTTCACAACCAGCGGTCAACTCGGCTTCTTTGACGGCTTGCTCGATGGCCTGGACGGTGGCATCGATGTTCACCACCACACCCTTGCGCAAGCCGTCCTCCGCGGGCGCATAGCCGAGGCCGACGACACTCACAGTAGCGTCGACGACATCGCCCACTACGACGACAACTTTCGAGGTGCCGATATCCAGCCCCACCAGAAGCTCCGACCTCTTCGCCATCCCAGCTTGCCGCTCCGTGTCTCGATGGTAGTTCCGAGTGATGTCTCCCTACCACATCCGGCCGCCATGAGCACCCCTGCCAGGCGGCTCTGGCCTGTTTTTCAGATACGAATACCCTTTTTCCCCGGCCTGGCAGCCGGCGCGCTCGTCTCCTCTCGCACCTGGACGACGGCGATTCCCCGGTAGGAGACATCGATCCTCGCCAGACGTGGGAGTTGCCCCTGCCAGGCAGCCAGAACTCGCCCTGAACTTCGTAATTTCTCTCGCCACTGCCCCCAGCCCAGGACGACGGGCACTCGTGTCTTCAACGGGAACAGAGTAAGGCCTCGCTCCCGATCAACTCGAATTTCCGAGATCTCGTCGAAACACCGGAGCCGTTCGCAGGCATGCAGCAGTTGCATGGCACGGTGCAAACCCACGGTAACGAAGCCTTTTGCCTGCGGTGTATCGAGCCCGCTGACGATGGGGAAATCACGGTTGTCCGTGTCTTTCAGCAAACCAAGGATGCGGCCACTCCGATCGACGTAGCTCAGTTTTGTGTCGAGCGATACAATCGCCACAGGCGTCCGCTCGCGCACGCGAATCGCAACAAAGCGCGGAAATTCACGTTTGACGAAGGCACGCTCCACCCAGGGATTCGCTTCGAGTCGTTCACGCAAAACGATAGGGCTGGCATCCCACACACTGCCACCGTCACGAACCCCCGCAGTGGCAAGGATTTCCTCTCGTGAAAGGCGCCGATTCCCGTTCACCTCGACCTGCGTCACAGCAAAGTACGGATGTTTACGAACCATCTCCCATGCCGGCGGGGCACCCCACCAGCAGGCTGCTGCCAGACCGAGGCCACACGCCGCAGCAACGAGACTCCGGGGTCTCACCACGGTTGAACGGGGCTGTCCGGAACGCCAGCCCAGAAACCGCGGCGGATCATTGAAACGGCGATTACGCATCCTCCCACTCCCCCACCAATCGCACTTCCGGCTCGATCCGCACGCCGAAATGCTCCCACACCTTCTGCGCCGCCTCATTCATGAGAAACCTCACGTCCGCAGCCCGGGCAGCTCCCAGATTGACGATGAAATTGGCGTGTCGTTCCGAAAACATCGCATCCCCGTAACGGCGACCTTTGCAGCCCACCGCCTCGATCAGACGGCCGGCAAAGTGGCCCGGCGGATTCTTGAAGACGGAGCCGGCATTTGGATAGCCACGCGGTTGGTGCATTTCACGACGTCGTTTCGCCTCATCACGGCGGTCCTGGATCGTCGTGCGGACACCGCGTTGCAAATCGAATTCCAGACCGGTCACGATGAAGCCCGGGTCCAGATCGAAACGACGATAGGAAAACCGGAGATGGCTGCGTGGCACGCGGCGTTCCCTGCCCTCAGGATCAATTCCCGTGATCGCGCTCAGGACGTCAGAGATCTCACTCCCAAAGGCACCGGCGTTCATCCGCAATCCGCCTCCGAGCGTGCCGGGTATTCCTTCGGCAAACTCGAGTCCGGTGAGATCTCGCTCGATGGACTGGGTAACGAGTTTCTTGAACGGTACCGCGGCTCCCGCGATAGCCCGTTCACCGCTGCCGATTGTTGTCCAGCGTAACACGGCAAAGGGGCGGCCGAGACGCAGGACGATCCCACGAACGCCCCGATCGCTGACCAGTACGTTCGTGCCGCCACCCAGGACGTACAGAGGCAGACCGCTCTCCCTGGACAATTCCTGCGCCGCCTGAATATCGGCCGTATGCTCGCACTCGATCCACACGTCCGCGGGACCACCGATGCGGAACGAGGTGTGGCGACTCAACGGTTCGTCAAAACGGACACGCTCGCCGAACCGGTTGCGTAGCATCTGGCGGTCCACTCTCAGCTTGCCTCCTCACTGGACGGTGAATGCGGGTTGGGTTCCCGAGAGAGTGCACATCATCATCTCTCCCACCTCGTGAATACTTCCGGCGCCAAGAACGACGACGAGATCACCCGGACGCAGAACGGTCTGGGCCTCACCTGCCAGGTCGCTCCAGTCCGGAACGTAACTGACGTCCAGGTGGCCGCGCCGTTTCAATGCCAGGTAGAGAACTTCGCCGGTCACCCCCTCGATGGGGTCCTCACCCGCGGGATAGATCTCGGTAATGAAAAGTTTGTCGGCACAATCGAAGCAGGTGAGGAATTCTCCGAACAGATCCCGCGTCCGCGAGAAACGGTGGGGTTGGAAAAGCACCACGAGACGGCGGCCGAATCCTTCGCGGGCGGCGGCCAATGTTGCCCGGATTTCCGCCGGGTGGTGGCCGTAATCGCTGATGATCATGATTCCGTTGGTTTCGCCACAAATCTCGAAACGCCGGTGGATCCCGCCGAATTCTGCCAGGGCAGCCCGGACGGCATCGAACGGCACGCCAACCTCTGTTGCCACGGCGAGCGCCGCCAGGGCGTTCAACGCCTGGTGCCGGCCGGGCATCCGCACGCGCAGTTCCCCGAGGGGCTGGCCGGCGCGCTCCACCTGGAACGAGGTCTCCATCCCGCACACCGTCAGATCCCGGGCGACGTACTCGGCGTCGGGGCTCGTACCATAGGTGATGGCCCGTTTGCGTACCTGTGGCATGAGGCCGCGAACCGTCACATCATCGAGGCAGAGCACCGCTGCGCCGAAAAACGGGATGCGGTTTATGAACTCCAGATAGGCGCAGCGCACTCGTTCCATATCGCCGTAATAGTCGAGGTGTTCGGGATCAATGTTGGTGACAACCGCAATCGTGGGTGAGAGCAGAAGGAAGGTTCCATCGCTCTCGTCGGCTTCGGCCACCATGAGTTCGCCCTTGCCGAGCTGGGCATTGCTTCCCAGCGAGTAGACTTTGCCCCCGATCACGACACTCGGGTCCAGCCCGGCGCGGGTCAGCGTCGTCGCTATGAGGGAAGTGGTCGTCGTCTTGCCGTGTGTGCCAGCCACTGCGATGCCCCACTTCATCCGCATGAGTTCGGCAAGCATTTCGGCGCGCGGAATCACCGGAATCTTGAGGGCTCGCGCCTTGACGATTTCGGGATTCGAGAACTTCACGGCCGAGGAGATCACCACCACGTCCGTCTCGTCGGGCAATGCTTCGGCGCTATGGCCGTATGTGATCCGG
>CAZEWD010000209.1:0-5719 GCA_964515725.1 uncultured Binatia bacterium (SeqCode) | reverse complement strand
TCGGTTTCGATTTCCGTGATGTCCTGGAGCGGACCTGGACACTCGCCACCGTGCAGATCGACTGCGCCATGCCGGAACGCTTCGGTCTCAAATACGTGACTCCAGAAGGGACACTGGCCACTCCCGTCATGTTACACCGTGCCGTGCTGGGGTCGATCGAGCGTTTCATCGCCATCCTCCTCGAACACACCGGTGGTGCCCTGCCACTCTGGCTTGCCCCGGTCCAGGTCCGTGTGCTCACTCTCACCGAGCGCCAGGAAACATACGGCCGAGGGATCGTGGACCGGCTCGAACGAGCTGGCCTGCGTGCCGAGATCGATGACCGGAACGAGAAACTGGGGTACAAGGTCCGTGAGGCCCAGTTGGCCAAAATCCCCTACATGCTCGTGGTCGGCGATCGCGAGGAAGAGGAAGGGAAGGTGGCGCCTCGCAGTCGCAGCGGAGGAACGGGAGAGAGCCTCTCTCTCGACGCTTTCCTTGAAGGCTTGCGGGATGAACTCAATCCCGGCAAACATCCTTGATTCCACGCCATTATAACGTTAGGCGGTTGCCGGCACAGCTCGTAACGGGCCGATACGGAGACATCTATATGCCAAAATTGAAAACAAATCGTGGCGCAGCCAAGCGTTTCAAGAAGACAGGGTCCGGAAAGCTCAGCCGGAGCAAGGCCTTCCGGCGGCATATCCTGACCTCGAAGACGCGCAAGCAAAAGCGGAATCTGCGGGGTACGCTCATCGTCGATGCGACCAACGAGCGCGCCATCAAGCGCCTGGTGCCGTACCTCTGAATCACTTGTCGTAAGATCCTTCGGCTGTTACAGGCCCGAGGCTTTACAGGAGAAGAACCATGCCCCGAGCGAAAAGAGGCTTCAAAGCCCGACGCCGACGCAAAAAAATCATGAAGTTGGCGAAGGGCAATGTCGGTGGACGGCGCAAGCTCTACCGGCAGGCCCGCGAGACAGTCGAAAAAGGTCTGTGTTACGCCTACCGGGATCGTAAGGTCCGCAAGCGAGAGTTCCGTGGTCTGTGGATCATTCGCATCAATGCTGCGGCTCGCCTGCATGGCTTGAGCTACAGCCAGTTCATGCACGGTTTGAAGGTGGGCGGAGTTACGGTCGACCGTAAGGTACTGGCCGACCTGGCCGTCGGGGATCCGGAAGGATTCCAGTCTTTCGCTCAAGTCGCGAAGTCGAACCTTGCGGCGGCTTCCTAGCGTAGCAAACGCAGCCGCCTCATTTCGCCACATGGTGGCACTCGTCTCTGTGTCGTCCGTTTCGGCGCGGCTTCTCTGCCACACGCCGGTGTGTGGCCAACGGTCCGAATGAAAGCCGAGCTCGAACGGATCCTTCGGGAAGCAGTCGCCGGTCTCGATGCTGCGCGAACCGAAGCTGAAATCGAAGATCTCCGCATTCGTTTTCTGGGGCGCAAAGGTGCACTGACGACCGTTGTGCGTGGGTTACGCGACGTCGCAGCGGAAGAACGACCGGTCATTGGGGCCTTTCTCAACGAAATCAAGACCGACGTCGAGGAACGGATCGAACGTGCCCTACGAGATGTGCGTTCGGCAGTACGGGCCAGTAAGGTTGCCGCTGAATTTGTCGACGTCACACTCCCTGGCCGGCGGCGGGTTCCGGGGCGGCTCCATCCGATCACCCGTACGATCCATGAATTGGTCGATATCTTCGTGGCACTCGGCTTCAGCGTCGCAACGGGACCCGATGTCGAAGACGATTACCACAATTTCACGGCGCTGAACTTTCCCGCTGATCATCCGGCGCGTGATATGCAGGACACGTTTTTCGTCTCGGGCGACCGGTTGTTGCGCACTCATACCTCACCCGTGCAGATCCGTGTCATGGAGCAGCAGACTCCACCGCTGAGGGTCGTCGTCCCCGGTTCGACCTACCGGCACGACGACGATGTCACGCACTCGCCCATGTTCCATCAGATCGAAGGGTTTATGGTCGACAGACGCGTAACCTTCGGGGATCTCAAGGGCGTTCTGACACTGGCTCTCCAAAAGCTCTTCGGTGCCGGCACACCGGTACGCTTTCGGGCGAGTTTTTTCCCTTTTACCGAACCCAGTGCCGAGGTCGACATCGGTTGTGTCCTCTGCCACGGCCGAGACCCGGGCTGCCGCATCTGCAAAGGAACGGGCTGGCTCGAGATCCTCGGAGCTGGTCTGATCGATCCGAATGTCTTCGAGGCTGTGGGCTATGATCCAGAGGCGTTTTCGGGATTCGCATTCGGCGTCGGTATCGAACGGGTGGCCATGCTGAAGTACCAGATCAATGACATCCGACTCTTCAGCAACAACGACATGCGTTTTCTGCAGCAGTTCTGATCGGATGTGAGGCGTTCATGAAAGTGACCTGGAACTGGCTGGCCGAGTTCGTCGAACTCGAGCAGACCCCCGAAGAGGTGGCTTCACGCCTGGCCATGGCCGGTCTCGAGGTCGAGTCGATCGAAACGCGTGGACGCGAACTGATGTCCGTTTACGTTGCGGAGATCGGTACGGTTCGCCCGCATCCCCAGGCAGACCGTCTCGCTCTCTGCGAGATCCGTACGGCTGGAGGGGAAAGCAAAACGGTCGTCTGCGGCGCGCCGAACGCAAAAGCCGGTCTTCGTGTCGCGTTTGCAGCACCCGGCACCGTCCTGCCCAATGGGCAGACCATCGTAGAAAGTGAAATTCGCGGTGTCCGATCCGCTGGGATGTTGTGTTCCGAATCTGAGCTCGGCATTGGCCCAGAGACAGACGGTATTCTCACTCTGCCGGATGACGCACCGTTGGGAGAGTCCCTGGCAACCTGGTTGCGTCTCGACGACAGGGTGCTCGATATCTCGATTACTCCGAATCGAGGTGACTGTCTGAGCGTCGTTGGTCTTGCGCGCGAGATATCGGCACTCACCGGACAACGTTTGAAACGGACACGGATCGCAGTGTCCGAGACCTCAGAGGCAGCAGCGGATGGGATCAGTATTCACGTTGCCGATCCCGACCTTTGCCGGAGGTATGTGTGCCGGGTCATCGAGGGGATCAAGATCGCTCCGTCTCCCCTGTGGATGCAATATCGATTGCGCGCTGTGGGAATGCGGCCCATCAACAATGTGGTCGATGTCACGAATTACGTGATGCTCGAACGAGGCCAGCCCCTGCATGCATTCGATTACGACCGGCTGGAAGAGAAACAGATCACGGTACGCCGGGCCGGTAGCGATGTTGAATTTACGACATTGGATGGTCAAACACGCCAACTCGTGGCGGATGATCTTCTCATCACGAGTGGCGCTCATCCGGTCGCCCTGGCGGGTATCATGGGCGGGGAGAACAGCGAGGTGACCGGAGAGACGACACGGATCCTCCTCGAAAGCGCCTGGTTTGCTCCCACCACGGTACGGCGGACAGCACGGCGCCTCGGGTTGCGTAGCGAGGCTTCCTTCCGTTTCGAGCGTAGCGTTGATCTCGAAGGTGTGGGTCCGGCCGCCGACCGGGCTGCGTCCCTGATCGCCCGATTGAGCGGTGGTCGTGTTCAACGAGGTCGTGTCGATGCCTATCCCGGAGCCGCCGCAACAGCGCCGATCTCCGTGCGCCTGAAGCGGGTCGATGATCTTCTGGGAATGAGCATCCCCCGTGCAGAACTCAGCTCTCGGCTGAAAGCGCTGGGGATGGACGTTTCGCCGGCGACGCGTGGCACGATCAGTGTCGTTCCCCCGACGTATCGATCCGATCTCACCAGAGAGATCGACATCATTGAAGAGATCGTTCGGACGATTGGCTACGAGCACGTCCCGACGACTGTACCGGAAACGGCGCTGTCAGGAACGGGCCTGGCGCCAGAGGAACAGCAGTACCGTGCTCTGCGGCGGTTGCTCCTCGCGCAGGGCCTCACGGAAGCCGTCGTTCCGACGTTCACTTCACCTCGCCTCAACTCTCTTCTTCCGGTGTTGAACGTGGGACGCGGCCCGGTGCGCTTGATCAATCCGATGTCACAAGACGACAGTGAGTTGCGCCTGAGCCTGGCCAGCAGTCTGGTGCGGGTCACCGGTCATAATCTGGCACAGGGTAACGACTCTCTGGCCCTTTTCATTCTGGGGAAGACATTCTGGCACTCGGAGAGCTTTGCTGAGCGGATGCATCTCGGTGGGGTGATCTGCCCGGGGTTTCCCATGCGTGGCATTGGGTCGGCGCCGGCGGCGAGCGACTTCGCCGATCTGAAAGGTGTCGTGGAGTCCGTTCTCGAAGAGATCGGATTGCGGGAGGTCGAGTGGCGTTCGGCAGCCGATGCCGTCTCCTTCCACCCCGGCAAGACTGCCAAACTGTGGTTGGGCGAGCACTGTATCGGCGTGGCGGGAGCACTTCACCCGGCGACCACCGAGGAACTTGATCTTGCTTCGCCGTGCTGGCTCTTCGAGCTTGACCTCCTGGGCAGCCTCCAGTATGGTCCGCCGCGCGTCGGGTTTCATGAACTGCCACGGTTTCCGGTAGTTAGACGCGATATCGCAATCGTAGTCGAGGATCGGTTTGCCGCTGATGAGGTGGTGCGGTTCGTGCGGCGGTGGGTGGCGGGGGCCGCTCTGATCGAAGAGGTGCAGGTGTTCGACGAGTACTCCGGTCCGCCCATTCCTGCTGGTAAGAAGAGCCTGACGTACTCGATCGCCTACCGTGCCGCAGATCGCACTCTCACCGATCATGAGGTGAATGAGTTGCACGCAAAGTTGACCAACGCACTCACCGGAGGTTTGGACATTCAACTGCGGTGAGAAATACGCCCCAGTATCCAGGAGGGACTCGGCGTGACCATGACCAAGGGGGATATCGTGGAACGAATCCACGAAAAGGTCGGGTTTTCGAAAAAGGAAGCCAGCGAGATCGTCGAATCCGTCTTCGAGGTCGTGAAGCGCTGCCTCGAACAGGGGGAGAAGGTCAAAATTTCCGGATTCGGAAATTTTGTGGTTCATGAGAAGCGTCCTCGCAAGGGACGCAATCCGCAGACCGGGGATGAGATCACGATTTCAGGCCGCCGCGTCCTTTCTTTCAAGGCAAGCCACGTTCTCAAAAAATCGATGAACGGCACGGACCCCAGCCGCTGAGCGTCTGGCGCGAAGCTTCAACCGTCCCGGGTTTTCTGTCGCCCGCCGGACAGGCCTGTCCTTCCATCGCGATGCAGCCGGCGCGATTCTGCCACCAATATGCAGCCGGAAGGACAATTCCGTACAACCGTTGCGGGATTTGTTCAAACCGGCAGGGCAGGTGCCGGTTTCGTACTCTTGCCGCGATCGGCACAGGCGTTGCTCAGAGATGGAACCATGCTCTCCGAAGGCAAACCAAGCGGTGAAGAACTTCTCTTCCAGTCCCTGCGTGCCTTGATGAAGGCGCATTTGATCTGGGGCCCGTGCTCCTCTCTCGAACTGTCCGAGTTGTGTGGTTTGTTGCATACGACCGAAACACGGCTGGCCCATGTCGTCACTCTCCTGTCGAAGCAGGGGTGGGTGGCATACGACGCGGAAGCAAACAGCGTGGGATTGACGGCAAAGGGCGTTCACCATTTTATGGCGTATCCGGTCCATCTCCCCGTTGAACTTCCTTTGCCGAAGTGGCAGTAAGACGGCTCACCTGAGCACTGCGCCGAGCGCGCAGAGGTCGTAACGGGGCGTAGCGCAGTCTGGTAGCGCACTCGCTTGGGGTGCGAGTGGTCGTGGGTTCAAATCCCGCCGCCCCG
>CAZEWD010000208.1:1756-5826 GCA_964515725.1 uncultured Binatia bacterium (SeqCode) | reverse complement strand
AGTGCAGGTAAAGAATTATCGCACACGGCCAGCGAGCCGTTCCCCAGCGCTCGGTTGGCTTCGATCTCCAGATCGGGGACTGCCTCTGGATCGCCCCGTTTGGGGTTGAACAGAACCGTCGACACGGGCAACTGGCTGTTGCCAGGCCGCCCCTCGACAAAAAGGATGAATCCTGACGGTGCGCTGCGCGTGTAGACAGGCCGCCCAACGGCATCGCTTTCGAGCGAATTATTGAATTGTCCGCCCGCGTCGGCAACTTCGAACGCCGTGATGATCGGTCCGCTCAGCGGCGTCGCTGAAGGCGTTGTGACCGGCGTTCGACTCGGTGTGCGTATCGGCGATCCTGTGGGAGTGTTTGAAGGATCCTGTGAAGGATTCTGTGTCGGAGTCCCTGCCTTCAATGTCGGAGTTGACGGCGGCGTGTATGTCGGTGGCCCTGCCGTCGGGACGACTGTGTTCCCGGGTGTGGGAGTCAGACTGATGCTGGGATGGATGGAAGGGGTCGCTGTCGGAGGTGAGGTCGCTGCGGGGGTCGCCGTGACGACGATGATGGTCGTGACCACGGTAGGGCTGCCGCCTCCACCTCCACTGCATCCTGTGAACAGACTCAATACCAGGGATGCACAGACGAACAGCGCACTTTTTGTCACTTGTAGCATTCGCCGTTGCCTATGACGGCGGTGTGAGTCCAAGTCAAGCAACGCATACCGCCACAGTCCATCGAATGTCTGATTACCGGGCAATCGTCCGGCAGGTTACCGGTGTAAGATCTATCATCGGTTTTCACCTCTCGTGCTGCCGCTCGGGCTGGTTACACGGCGCATGACCGGCTGGCCAGTCCCTTCGTCGCCTTCACGAGTGATCTCGAGCACCACACCCGACTGTTCGAGAACCGTGTTTTTCACCTTCTCTGCATCGACGCGTTCACGCAGGCCGAACTTGTCGATCAGTCGCCACGCCTCCCTGTGCAGCCCCGGGATCTGGTTGTAGATGTCCTTGTGCACTTCGAGATAGACGCGACCATCTCGCACCCCGACTTTGACCGGTTGGTAGACGAACTCCCCCGGTGTGCCAACCGATACGAGCGGAAACAACTGCTCGATATCCTCTGGATAGAGTCGAATACAGCCGTGGCTGACCTGCATTCCGACTCCCCAGGGAATGTTGGTGCCGTGGATGCCGAAAAGAGGCAGTGTCAGACGAAAGCGATACTTGCCGAGCGGATTGTCGGGTGCTCCACCTTCGATGAAATCCGGCGCCGGCTTCCCTTCCCGCCGGTGTTCTGCCTTGATCGATTCTGTCAGGACCCAGCGTGGATTGACCGTCTTTTCGGTAATGGCGAACTTGCCCTCCGGAGTGCGCCATTCGTCGCGTCCCAGGCCGACCGGATACGTCGTGACAACGACCGTTGTCTCGCCACTCGGACGAAAATAATAAAGCCGCATCTCGGGAATGTTTACGACCAGCCCCTTGTGTTCGACATCCGGCAGTACCCACTCGGTGGGCAGGAAGATGGCCTTGCCGGGTGCCGGAATCCAGGGGTCGATCCCCGGGTTTGCTTCTTCGAGTTCGTTATACCCCAGTCCATAAAACCGGGCGATGTCGAGGAATGTGTCTTTGGCCTGTACTTGATAATACCGAGACGAACCAATGACGGTCGACGCACCTGGTGCGTCTGCCGTGGTTGTACTGGCGATGTAGGGTCGCCCCATGAAGGGCTTGCGGGTAAACTCGTTCTCTGTCCACTCACGAGCTTCGGTGCGTCCGGCGCTTTGTAATCCCAGAAGGGCTGCCAGGAAAATGGAGGTCCGTACGAAACGGTGGTGAATCTTCAGTGATTGGCGTGGCAACGAGCTTCAGTCTCCCGTGCGGCATGAAAGCACACGGAAACGACCCTTCCAAGGACCAGGACCGTCTCGGTGGCGCTGGCAGCCGAAGATAGGCATGCTCGGCACATGCATCGTCTGCCTGTCGAAACGACGGGGAATTTGGAGCGTGCCTCGCGCCGTGCCTTTTGTATGTTTCCCACGGGAATTGTCTGCCCTTCCGGGGAAGGCTCAGGTCATCCGACCCCGATTTCCAACGCCGTACTGGCAGGCCGCCCGTGAACGGGATGGGCTTTTCGCGGGTGACGGCAGCCACCTACCCCGGAAGGTGTGCAAGGTTCCCGCAAACTTCTCCGCAGGGTTGGATCATCCTATGTCTCACATCATGAATCCGCTCGTGGATTTCTTGTTGCAGCCTGAAAATTACGCAGAACGTCCCGACCGGGTGGAGTTGCGACAAACGCACATTTCGTATGTTTTTCTTGCCGGACGCCATGTCTACAAGATCAAGAAACCGGTGCGGTTCAGCTTTCTCGATTTTTCGCAGCTCGAACGCCGTCGATTTTTCTGCGAGGAGGAGGTGCGCCTGAACCGCCGCCTGGCGCCAGATGTGTATCACGGTGTTGTTGCCATCGAGCCACGGGGGAGCGGTTTTGCTTTTACTGAGACCGGCTCCCCCAACGCCATCGAGTATGCGGTCCATATGCGGCGTCTGGCGGACGAGGTGCGTCTGGACGAGTTGATCCGCACCGATGACTGGCCGGCCGAGTAATTCATCCAGAAAGTGGCTGTGAGGTTGGCAGAAGTTCACCGGACGGCAGCATCCAGCCCCGAGATAACGGCCAATGGATCGCCCGGGGCGATCCGGGCCATTCTCCAGGACAATTACAGCAACGCGCGCCGGTTCCGCGGCAGTACAGTAAACGAGGTGGACGACGACGCCGTTCAGGCCTTTGCACTGGGTTTTCTGGAAAAGAACGCAGCGCTGTTTCAGGAGCGCCAGGACAGCGGCTTCATTCGCGAGTGTCACGGGGACCTTCGCACCGACCATGTCTATGCGACGGATCCTCTCGTGATCGTCGATTGCATCGAGTTCAGCACGCAATTCCGTTACTGTGATGTCGCCTCCGACCTTGCGTTCCTCGTGATGGACCTCGACTTCAACCGCCGTTCGGACCTGGCGCGGGTGTTGTCCAGGGCGTACCTCGCGGCAACTCGAGATCCGGGACTGGAAGCCCTGCTTCCTTTTTATTCCTGTTATCGCGCCTATGTCCGGGGCAAGGTGAATTGTCTCAAGAGTGTCGAACCGGAGGTGACGGAAGCGGAGCGACGGAAGTCGATTGATGATGCCGTTGCCCACTTCGAGTTGGCGTACCGCTACACCTGGTCGAGTCATCCCGGCCTGATCATCGTCAGCGGGCTGAGCGGTACCGGTAAATCATCGCTGGCAGCACGTCTGGCAGATCGTACGGGATTCGTACACCTGAATTCCGATCTCGTTCGGAAATCCCTTGCGGGGCTGCCGCCGACGGCGCGTGTTTCCGAGGAGGAGAAAGCCATCCTGTACGGTGCTGAGTTCAGTGCCCGGACTTATGCGGCGCTGGGTGCCCTGGCGGGTGAAAACCTGGACGCGAGGCGGGGCGTCATTCTCGATGCCACATTTCAGAAAAACGCACACCGTGTCGCGGCAGAACGGATCGGACGTCAACGTGGTGTGCCGGTGCTTTTCATCAACTGTGAGGCTCCGAGCGAGGTGGTCCGCCGGCGCATCGCGGAGCGCACGGCGAAAGGTGATTCTCCGTCGGATGCAGACTGGGCTGTCTACCAGGCGCAACGCGCTGCCTTCGAAGCATACGAAACATCGCTCCCGCACTTGACGATCGACACGACAGGAGGCCTGACTGAGGCGGCCCGTTGTGTCGAGGCCGGTCTGAAGGATCGTTCGGTGGGCTGACCCTCACCTGACGCGATATGCTTGCTGGCCTGCGAATCGTGGTTACCCTCGCGCGCAGACTGGAGCGGACATGAATTTCAATCGATTGACAGAAAAATCACAGGAAGCCCTGCGCGCTGCACAATCCCTTGCCTCGCGGCGAAACCATCAGGGTGTAGAGGTCGAGCACCTGCTCAGCGCGATTCTCGAGCCCAGCGACGGACTCGGCGTCGCGATTCTCCAGGCCGCGGGTGTCGATCCTGCCGTCTTGAGGGAAGCTGCCGAACGTGAGCTGTCTCGCCTTCCTCAGG
>CAZEWD010000208.1:0-1742 GCA_964515725.1 uncultured Binatia bacterium (SeqCode) | reverse complement strand
ACGGTCCGGCGGGAACGCCGGAGCAGATCTACGTGACGCCCCGGCTGAATCAGGTGCTGAATCGAGCCGAAGACGAGGCGAACACGTTGAAGGACGACTTCATCAGCGTCGAGCATCTCCTCCTTGCCATGTTCGAGGAAAAAGGTGCCGCGAAGCTTTTCAAACAGGCCAACCTCACCCGCGAATCTCTCATGCAGGCCCTGCAGAAAGTGCGCGGAGGCCAACGTGTCACCAGCCCCAACCCGGAGACCACCTACCAGGCCCTGGAGAAATACGGCCGTGACCTTACTCGGTTGGCCGGCCAGGGGAAACTCGATCCCGTCATTGGCCGGGACGACGAGATCCGTCGTGTCGTTCAGGTCCTGTCACGCCGGACGAAGAACAACCCGGTTCTCATTGGGGAACCGGGTGTCGGTAAGACGGCCATCGTCGAAGGCCTTGCGCTACGCATCGTGCGAAAGGACGTGCCCGAAGGCCTCAAGGACCGCCGCATCGTTGCTCTCGATATGGGAGCGCTGATCGCTGGAGCGAAATTCCGGGGCGAGTTCGAAGAACGCCTCAAGGCTGTCCTGAAGGAAGTGCAGGACGCCGAGGGAGAGGTGATCCTTTTCATTGACGAGTTGCATACCGTCGTTGGCGCGGGAGCTGCCGAGGGTGCGATGGATGCCGGCAATTTATTGAAGCCGATGTTGGCTCGTGGTGAGCTGCACTGCATCGGCGCAACGACGCTGGACGAATATCGGAAACACATCGAAAAAGATCCGGCGCTGGAACGGCGCTTCCAGCCGGTACGGGTCGACCAGCCATCGGTCGAAGATACCATCTCCATTCTGCGCGGATTGCGCGAACGCTACGAGGTGCATCATGGCGTTCGCATCAAGGACGGTGCTCTCGTAACAGCCGCCGTCCTGTCGCACCGCTACATTTCTGACCGCTTTCTCCCCGACAAGGCGATTGACCTGGTGGACGAGGCAGCGGCCAAGCTCCGCACCGAAATCGACTCCATGCCGAGCGAACTCGATGAGGTCTCGCGCCGTGTCATGCAACTCGAGATCGAGCGTGAGGCTTTACGCAAGGAATCCGACAAAGCCTCGAAAGATCGCCTGGAGAAGCTGGAGAAGGAACTCGCCGATCTACGAGAAGAAGCGGATACGTTACGCGCGCGTTGGGAATCCGAGAAAAGTTCGGTGATCAAATTACGCGACCTTCGCAAGGCGATCGAAGACGCCAAGGTCGAAATGGAGAAGGCAGAACGGAGCTACGATCTGAACCGTGTGGCAGAGATCAAGTACGGAACCCTGTCACAGCTCGAGCGTGACCTGGCCGCGGCCGAGGAACAACTCTCCCACCAGGAGGGGCCCAGCCGACTTATCAAGGAAGAGGTCGACGAAGACGACATTGCGGAGATCGTGTCCCGCTGGACGCATATCCCCGTCAGCCGGCTCCTCGAAGGAGAAACGCAGAAGTTACTTCGTCTCGAAGAGCACCTGCACAAGCGAGTGATCGGCCAGGAGGAGGCGGTACAAGCGGTGGCGGATGCCGTCATCCGTGCACGCGCGGGCATCAAGGATCCGAATCGGCCGATTGGTTCGTTCATCTTTCTCGGTCCTACGGGGGTCGGCAAGACCGAACTGGCACGTGCATTGGCGGAATTTCTCTTCGATTCCGAGGGTGCGATGATTCGCATCGACATGTCCGAATATATGGAGAAACACACCGTGGCGCGTCTGATCGGTGCACCT
>CAZEWD010000207.1:272-5840 GCA_964515725.1 uncultured Binatia bacterium (SeqCode) | reverse complement strand
CTCATGCTCAGGGCAAAAGACCTCCCCGAGCGGGGTAGAAATGCGCTTGGCCTTCTGGTGGGTGCTCTCGTGCTGGCCCAGGCGGCTCGGATTCATCCCTGTGCCTGGCCGCTGGTTGCCACTGTGCCGTTCATCATCCTTGCTGCCGGCACACCCTGGCAATCGCGTCTTGTTCTGTTCCTTGCCGCTCTTTTGATGGTCCCCGGGGTACTGCTCGCAACCAGCGGAGATGTATTGCTCGACGTGCTGGCTCGGATTCGAGGCGCAGCCCTCATGCAGCCTCCGGCGCCACCGTCCGTGCTGCCTCTCTTCTGGGTGGGTGGATTCGGAATTCTCTGCGCACTGCTCTCGCGCCGGGGAGGACTGGCGCTCGCCGGCACGGTCTGCGCTGCCGCAATGGTGATGTCCCGTCACGTCTACGGGCAAAGTTGGCTCTGGCAACAATCGTTCGACCGTTTGTTTCTTGTGTTGCCGGTTCTCGCCTGCGTCGCAACGATCCCCGTCGGTCTCTGGAGGCGATGGTGGTTTGTGGCAGGACTCGTATTCTTCGCAGCGCTTCTCTGGTTTCGGATGGGTCTTCCGATCGTTTCAGAGCGCACGACAGACAACCTCGAATACGACTGGTTGCGGAGTCAGTTCGAAACGATTCCGCCCACCTGCCGCATGATTCATCTGGCCGGAGCGGGAAAGCGTGGTCTCTATCTGCCCACATACCATGGCGGACGGGGGCGTCAGGCGGTTGCCGTCGACCCCCGCAACTCCCACACCCTGGGCCAGGCGCTCGCTTCGACGGACTGCCTCATTTACGTGCGCGGTTCGTTGTGTTCCAGTGTGGAGGGACGGCCCGAGTGTGAGCGACTCGAACAACACCTGCAACTCGAACCGATCGCCCGTGCTTCGTTTCCGGCGCGTCCGAGTCACTCGGGGCTTCCTTACGACACGCCAGTCGTCGAGGTGGTCATCAACAGGGCAACGGTCCAGACCGCCGGAACTCCTCCCGGGGCACAAGAAAGGTAAAGGGAGCAAAGTTTGCGGTCTGGAATCACTCGGCGTGCGCAGCCGGCGCGAGAACGTCGGATCGCACGTAGACGCCTACCGTTGGATGGTTCGGTACTCCAACCTGTGTGAAACCGGCTGCCGCCGGATCCATCTGTAGTTCGCCCCAGTATGGATCGTCCGCCAACAGGCTGATACGCCCCGGTTCCAGATTGACCACCAGTGTGACGTTACGATCCTGCATGAATTCTCGCAGCGGTTGCGTGCCTCTGTCCCACACCTTGAACTCGTGGAACTCGGGTCCCAGCATGACGCCGATTCCATCCGTCACCGTCAGGACGGCGGTGGGTGCAGGAAGTTTCAAACGGCGGACTGCCTCGATCGTGTCCCTGACACGTCGCGTGATCTGGATTTCTCCCAGGAAGGGCGATCCGGCCACGGTATAGGCCGATGGCAACACGAAGGGACGCGGCACCACGGCAAGGGCCATGAGCGCCCAGAGGGAAAAGTGTTTCCATCCCCGATCGGTCTCGGGAAGAAGTAGATCCCATGCGAGAAGACAAGCGAGCAGGAGGAGTGCTGCGGGCAACATCAGATAGTGTGCCATTGGATAGACGAGGATCGCTGCTGCGGCCGATGGGACGGCGGCAATCCCATATACGAGGAGAGAATCGCCGTAGCGATCGAGGAAACGACGTCGCGTGCTGGATCGGAACAGGACGTACCCGAAGGGCATCAGGAACAAGAGCGTGGTCACTCCTTGTTCGATTGCCACCCATGCCGGTTTTGAGGCAGGCGCGAGGAGCGGATAGTGCCTGGCCGGTGAACAGAGCAGAAAACGCATCGTACCCCGAACATTGGCGGCCAGATGGGTGGCGACAGCGGCCGGATTGGCGCGTATCGCGTCGAGAACCGTTTTCGCGTCTCCGAATTCCGCCTGCCAGATGGCAAAGACGTTGAGGGGCGCTCTGTTCTGCTCCACCCAGTTCCACGCGAAATGTTCTCGAAAGGCGATGGCCAGTCGATCATTCGAGGCGGCCGTGGCGTAGGTCAGGATTCCGGCAGATAGCGCTACAAGGAAAATACCCGCAAGAATTGCGTTGCAGGCGCGAGGCGCCGGAGGCGCCGGAGTCATGACCATTTGATGGAGCGATACGCCGAACAGGACCACGGCGGCGGGAAGCACTTCGGGTCTGGCGCCTGCCGCGACAAGCAGGAACAACGCAGTGAGGGTCAGGCGGGTCGATCTTCGAGGCGAGAACTGTGCTACCGCAAAGCCCACAAGGACGACCAACAGAGCGAAGGCGCTGGCCTTGTTCGGCAAGGGGACATTGAAATCGGATGCGAGAAAGAAGAGCGCTGCCGCAAGCGCCAGCAGAGAGCGCCGCGTCAGGACCAGCACGTAGAGGAACAGAGAACAGGAAAGAGTGATGGACAAGACCCCGATGTTGGCGGTGTAAATGTCGACGGGATTGGTGGTGAGCCAGGTGAGCGGCTTGAGCCACAGCGCATATAGAGGGCCCCAGGCGGGATCTCCCATCAGGATTCCGGTGACGGATTGTCGTGCCATGGCAATATAGAAGGGCTCCATGGCAATAACGGGGTCGAGCACCTCCGGGAGACCGCTCAGGTAGCGCAGGTTCGCGAGTAGCACGGCGGCCAAACCGATCCCGACGATCCGCCAGTCGACCTTGTGGCGTGTGCCGTCAGCGGTCTGGCCCATCGAATCGGACAAGATAGCGCCGCCTCCCTGCGGTGAGCAATGGAGAATGGGCGCTGCTCGTTGAATCGAGTTGGAACGTCACTGGGGCGCGTGTTAAGCGAAACCCATCTCTTACGCTGCCGTCATGCTACGCCACGGCATAATGCCACGCACGGGAGGCTCTGCCTGAGACCACGTTCCGATACCATCTACGCCTGGACCGGTGCGAGTTGTGTTTACGGTTGTGCGACGTGCCCGATCGGCAGTGGTGTGGCCGTTCCGGCGGTCAGCCTGTCCGACCTGCGAGATCGCCTGGCAATAGAACCAGTGGCCCAGGGCCGTCTCGTCGTGTTTGTCGGTGGAGAGCCGCTTCTGAACGCTGATCTGATGCGGTATTTCCACGTCGTTCGCGCACTGGAGTTTACACCCGGCCTGGTCACCACCGGCCGGCCCCTCGTCTACCCACAGATTCGCGCGCGCTTACGCACTGCGGGCGTACGCTACCTGCGTATCCAGCTATTCGGTCACCGCGAGGAACACGATGAATCGGTCCGCGTTGCAGGCGCCTACGAGCAGGTCCTCCGGGGGCTGCATGACTGGATGAGGGAAGCGCCAGATCCCTCATGTGAGATTGACGTTGCCGTATCCCTGCGTGATCGGTCCACTCTGGAACCTGCGGAGATTCTGCGCACGTTGGACGAGGACCTTCCTGCCCATTTGCCGCTGATCGTATCGATCCCTGGCGCGGAGCCGTGGACCGCCGGCAAGGAAGATCGATTTCATGGGCTTTTTACAGGGCAAGAACTCCACTCGCGTGTCCTGGTCTGGGAGGGAATTCCTGCGTCATGGGGGAATCTCTCCCTGCCGCGTACGGTGCTGCCCGGCTCCGCAACCTTTCTGGGCTATCCGCCGGGCTCCTGCCTGGGGAGCCCGGCGGATTTCACAAGGGCCCATCGGCGTGAGCCACACAAGGCACAAGCAAATTCCTTCAATTTCATCCGCCGGGATTGCACGGTGGCATTTCATGCCCGAGCTGCCGATTGCATGGCTGCTGCAGCAACGGCCGAAGATCCCGGACGCTGTCTCTGGCTGATCGAGGAGGATCGACTCGTGCTGTATGTGACCGACACTGGGGACTTCGATGCCGCACAGATCGAAAGCGTCAAAGACCGATTCAGCCATCTGTTCCTCGATCGGGCTGTGCCGGGGGTCCTGGATGATTTCGTCGAGGGAATGCGACGTGTGTTGCCCGACGAGGAATGCCACCGCTGTGATCGTGTTTCGGTTTGTGGCCGCCGCTTCCGGATGGTGGAAGGCCCGCCGTTTGCCCGTCAGGAGGCCTGGATTGCCGAGCACGTTTCCGGGGTTCGCGGTGCGGTGCTCGATGTCGGTTGTGGAGAGCAGTTGTATCGGGATCGGCTGGCGCCGCTGCTGAGGTCGGGCGTGGTCCGGTACACGGGACTTGACCCGGATGTTCCCAGCCTGTCCGTCGCGCGCCGGGCGCTGCCGGAAGGTGTCTTTCACCAGGGTGGTATCGAGGATTTTTATGGTGTGCCTGAATCGTACGACCACATCCTTTGCCTGCGCTCGTTGAATCATGTCCTCGACATGGACGAAGCACTGGCGCGCATGATGGATCTGTTGAAGCCCGGGGGGTTGCTTCTCATCGTGGAGTGCACGCCGTTTGCGATGTTACGGGAGCCCCGGCAGATCGAGGCTGCCGATACGGCGCCTCGTGCGGGTCATCAGCACCTGCGCAACGTTTCGAGCGAGGAGGTTCTGCCATTCGCCCTGCGGCGCGGCCTCCGCCTCGTGCACCACGATCCCTCGCGGCTCGAAGGCACGAATCAGTGGGTACTGCTTTTCGAAAGGCCGAGAGCCTTTTGAAAAAAAGGCTGGAGAAAAATGACGAAAGGGCTACTGAAAAAGGGATCGGATTAGCGCAGGGAAGCTGGCGAGGGCCGGTGTCGAAAAAGGTTAAGGCATTGACGCTCAAGAGCCTTTCTGGGCAGAATGACAACGTTACACAGGAAATGAATGAACCCTGAAAATGCGATTGAGATGAGTGTCAGTGGGCTGACGCTCGATCCCGTTACAAAGACCCCGATCGTGATTTTGAAGGACAGGGAAGACAAGCTGAACCTGCCGATCTGGATCGGACTGCTCGAAGCCACGGCGATGGCAACGGAAATCGAAGGGATCAAGATGGCTCGCCCCATGACTCACGACCTGCTGCAAAACGTTCTGCACGAAGTCGGCGCGGTGGTGGAGTGCATCGAAATCAGCGATTTGAAGGACAACACCTACTTCGCCCTGATCCACCTCAGGATCAACGGCGAGCCACGCACGATCGATGCGCGTCCGAGCGATGCCATCTCGCTCGCGTTGCGCACGAAGAGTCCGATCTTTGTCGACAAACGTGTGATTGAAAGTGCCAACGTCACACAGCAGGAAGACGAAGCCGGTGCGAACAACCTGTCCAACGTGGCGCGGGACAAATGGGCGGAGATCCTTGAAAAAATGACGCCCGACGACTTCAAGTACAAGATGTAGTCGGCCGCGATCTGCGGCACGCGCAAATCGTTGAGGAAGAGGGGAGCGCCGGATGGCCCGTCAACGTTATCGTCGAAAAGACCTCAAACGCCCGGATGAGTTCGTCGTTTATGGCAACACGGTACTCGACTGGGGGCGCCAGAACGCGCGTCTGGTGATTCAGATCGGCGCTGGATTTTTGTTGGTCTTGCTGGTGATTGCCGGCGTTTTTTCATTGCGTAGCGCTCGCAACCGGCAGGCCAATGACGATCTGGCCCGAGCCTTGGCCGATTACCGCAGTGGCGATTTCGCAAAGGCATCGGCGGCTTTCCTCGAGG
>CAZEWD010000207.1:0-262 GCA_964515725.1 uncultured Binatia bacterium (SeqCode) | reverse complement strand
GGTGGCGAACCTCGCTCGGTTGTACGCGGCCCAGGCAGACCTGCGCGGCGACAACGTGGGCAATGCCGTCGGGATCCTGGAGGAAGTCCGGAAATCGGGTGGTCTGGCGCCGTATCTACAGCAGCAGGTTCTCATGGGCCTGGCATTTGCGGCGGCACGGAGCGGCGATCTACCGGGTGCTGCCGACCGGTATACCGAAGCGGCCGGAATCCAGGGGCCGTACACGGTCGATGCAATTTACGAAGAAGCTCGTCTGCGCGAG
>CAZEWD010000206.1:0-5870 GCA_964515725.1 uncultured Binatia bacterium (SeqCode) | reverse complement strand
GCGACTGCTCCAGCGCCGCCATCAGGTCCGGCGTCTTGGTCGGCGTCGGCGTCTTGGTAATCGTCGGTGTGGGACTCGGTGTGTGGGTGAGCGTCGGCGTCTCGGTGACGGTTGCGGTTCTCGTCTGCGTCGGAACGCGCGTCGGCGCCGCCGTGCGTGTCGGCGTCACGGGCAGGGACTCGAGTTGGCACCCCTGGTCACAACCGTCGCCATTGATACGGTTGCCATCATCGCAATTTTCGTGGTCGACTTCGACCACACCGTTGCCGCACGTGCTCGGGTAACACTTGATATTGATATTGTCATTGTCGAGCGCCCCGGAAAGGGACACGGAACGGACCGTAACGCGCAATTTGTTCGGGCGGACCAGGCCGTTGCCCGCCACCTTGAGGGGAATCTTCAGGTCGATCGGATCGGTGCAGGCATTCGGCGTCACATGTGCATGGCCGTCGATATAGGAAATGCCTCGTCGCAGTACCGGCAATCCGAATTTGCTGCTGACATGCGATTCGATATTGACAACGTTTTCCTGATCTTCGCTGCGAAGACTGTTCGCTTTGGGGCGCAGAACTTCCAGGCCACGCAAGCCATCCACCACACAACCATTCATGCGCGGGTCTTCATTGTTGATGCATAACCGGGGGGACACCGTGCAACTGCGGTTGTCGATATCCGGATCCGTGTCACAACGCGGATCGCCCTCGTAGCAGATATACAAATTGCCCGGCATTCCCAGCATGGTGAATTTCGGGGCGTCGGGAACCCGGGTGACGCTGAAGAGCCACTCGGCATGGCAGTCGGTCGACCTGGGGCCTCCGCCGCCGACACAGAGATTCCCCGGCACCACGTCGGTACACGAATAGTCCGATGCCTGCGCCACGGACGACACGAGCAGCACCAGTATCGCTGCGACCCCCATCGTCACGGATCCAGACCGTCTTTTCATGCGTGCCCCCAGGTTCCAGCCGATAAGATGCCTGAAGTTCTAACGAATCAAGACCTCTGTCAAGGGCATATTGTGGTCTCAGAACCGGTATCGCCGCATACTGATGTTCAACAGCACGCCGATCGCCATCATACTGACGAGCAGGGACGAGCCGCCGTAACTGAAGAACGGCAAGGTGACTCCCACCACGGGCAAGGCGCCCGCGGCCATTGCGATGTTGACGAGCACCTGGCCGAAGATCGATGCCGTCACTCCGAATGCCAGAAGAACTCCGAACGGATCCCGGGCACGCGAGATGACAATGAAACAGCGCGACAGCAACGCCACGTACAACGTCAGGAGAACGCACGCTCCCATAAAACCCCACTCCTCGGCAAAAACCGCGAAGATGAAGTCCGTGTGCTGCTCCGGAAGAAAGTTGAGGCGGTTCTGAGTGCCGTGCAGATAGCCCTTGCCGTACAGCATTCCTGAACCGATCGCGATCTTCGATTGAATGATGTGGTAGCCGGCACCCAGCGGATCGGCATCCGGGTTGAAGAACATCAAGACGCGCCGCTGCTGGTAGGGCTTCAAGTGGTTCCACAGATACGGCAAGACGGGTAGGACAACTGCCAGGATCGGAACTACCCAACGCAGGCGAAACCCCGCCGCCATCAGGATGGCTCCCGCCGAGAGACAGAGGACAATGGCCGTCCCCAGGTCAGGCTGCTTGAGGATCAACACCGCTGGGAGCGCAACCATGATCAACGGCAGCGGCAAATGGCGCAGCAAGAGACGCTTCTCCCCGACATACCGGTGCAACACGCTGGAGAGTGCGATGACAAGTCCGAGTTTTGCCAGTTCGGACGGCTGCAAGGAGACAGGACCCATGTTGATCCAGCGGCGCGCTCCGCCACCGGAGGAGCCCAGGACGGCCACCAGGAGCAGCAGGACCATCGATCCGACGAAGATCAGATACCCGTAACGGTCGAGCCAGTGATAGTCGAAACTGATTACGGCCAGCATACCCACCAGGCCTAGCCCGGCCCAGGTGGCCTGCCGCAGCACGGAACTGCTGAACAGGCGATCCGGCGAGTGGCTCGCGCTCAACACCGTCGCCAGTCCACACACGACCACCAGGATCGTACAGACCAGCAACGGCCAGTCAAAATGCGAGATCAAACGACGATCGATTCTCAGCATAATGTTGCCCGTCCTGTTCCCGCTTCATCTCGAAAAACCGGGCCAGCACCTCACGTACCAGCGGCGCCGCGACCGCCCCGCCACCCCCTTCAGCGTGCTCGACGATCGCCGCAATGGCGATCTCCGGGTGATCGATCGGTGCAAAGGCCACAAACCAGGCATGGTCGCGGTGGTTCCACTGTAGCTTTTCCGGCTTCAAGCGCTCCTTGCCGATCTTCACGACCTGCGAGGTCCCGGTTTTGCCTGCGACCTCCACCTGACGGAGCCGCGCCTTCTTTCCGGTGCCACGCTCGCTGTTCACCACATCGCGCAGGCCGTCACGCACCTGTTTCAATGTCGTCGCCCTCAGGTTCAGCGTGGCGACTTCCTCTGGTTCCTCCTCATGGACGACTTCCCCCTCAGGAGTCTCCACCTGCAAGACGAAATGCGGCTCGAAGCGATGCCCCGTCGCCAGCATCGCCACCGCGTTGGCCATCTGGATGGGCGTTGCCGTCACGTATCCCTGCCCGATCGACACTGAAAGCGTCTCCCCCGCATACCAGGGCTGCTTGAAACGCTTCTTCTTCCATTCCGAATCGGGAATGGTGCCGCTCTTTTCATGTTCGAGATCGATTCCCGTGGGCTGCCCCAGACCAAACTGGCGCGCGTATTGGGCGATCAGGTCGACGCCCAGGCGCTGGGAAACCTGATAAAAAAACGTGTCGCAGGACTGCACGAGGGCTTCATGGACATTCACGGCACCATGGCCACCCTTGCGCCAACACCGGAAGTAGTGGTTACCGAACTGCAATCCCCCGCCACACCGGATCTGTGTGAACGGATTGACGATCCCTTCCTCGAGCGCCGCTGCCGCAACGATGAACTTGAAGGTCGAGCCAGGCGGATATTGCCCCTGAATCGCGCGGTTGTTGAGTGGGCGATGTTTGTCGGTCAGGAGTTCCTTCCACTCGTGCGCTTTGACACCACGGGCAAACAGATTGGGATCGAACGACGGCCGGTTCACATAGGCAAGAATCTCCCCGTTGTTGGGATCGATGGCGACGACACTGCCATCTCTCTCCCCCAGCGCGCCGGTGGCGGCCATCTGCAAGTCGAGGTCGATCGTCAGTTTGACGATGTCACCGGGCACCTCGCCGACCTCTCGCAACACACGTAACTTGCGGCCGACAGAGTCCACCTCCACCTGCTGGCCACCGTTCACTCCGCGCAGGAAATGCTCCCAGCGCTTTTCGAGGCCCGACTTACCGACCATATCCCCCATCCGGTAACGCGAATCGGCCCGCAAATCGTCCGGCCCCGCCTCTCCGACGTAGCCGAGCAGGTGCGCGAGCGTGCTTCCGTACGGATAGCTGCGCCGCGGAGTGATCTGCAGACTGACCCCTGGCAGATCGAGTTGATGGGTTTCAATAGCGGCGACCTCCTCGAAACTCAGGTCGCGCTTGATCGTGATGTCCTGGAACGGGGCCCGGCCACTGGCTTTCAACAACTCGTGCAGTTCGGCCGTCGGCTGGCCGATGAGGCCGCCCAGATTTTCGATCGTCAGTTCGAGATCCTGGGCGTCTTCCGGCACCAGAACGGCATCAAAGGAAGGACGACTGTCGATGAGCACACGGCCCTGCCGATCGACCACCGTCCCCCGCGTCGCCTGTACCCGGTGCAACCGGATGCGGTTGTTTTCCGATAAAACCCGCATTCCCTCGCCCAGAACCATCTGCAGGTACCACAGCCGGGCAAACAACCCGAGAAATCCGAGAAGAAAGATGCCCAGCGCCACCGTCATCCGACGGCGGAGGATGGCCGGCACTTCGCGCTGGTTCAGCGAAATCACGTCATTCGTCCTCGACGGCAGCCAAATCGTAGATACGCGACAAAATGGCGAACATGGGTGGGCTGAGCAATGCAGCCAGCACTGCTTCGATCGACAAGCGCGGCAACAAAGTTGTCCAGACCCGCTCCTCCGAGAGAAACACGGCCACCAGTGTCAGGACGGCTGCCGTTTTCACGGCAGCCGCAATGAACACGACCACGATCTTTGAAATTGCATTGTCGACCCAGAGATGCCGTGACGTCAGGTACACGAGGAGATACACCAGACACATGGCAAATGCATTCAACCCGATGACACTGCCAGAGACCGCATCTTCGAGATAGCCGAGCAGGAATGCACCGAAGGCACCCGCCGCCGAATGCTGGTGCAATCCGAGGTAGACGCACAGGATGAGAAGCAGATCCGGGGCCGCCCGCCCCGCCGTCAGGCCCGGGAACACCGCAGTCTGCAGCAACAAGGCCAGCAGGGCGAAAATTCCCAGCAGGACGGCGTTCCGCACAACCCCTACCTTGCCGTCTCTGGTTGTTTGACCGAATCACCACGGGACGGTGCTACACCCTCCTCCGCCGCTTTGTAGACCGCCCCGCTTTTCACCACCAGAACCTCCTCGATGCTGTCGAGCGGAACCGCAGGCTTCACCTCCGCCACCTGCAACAGGCCACGGGTGCCCCGTGTGACATGCATCACCTCGCCAATGACCACGCCCTTGGGAAAGATCCCGTCCAGTCCCGAGGTGATGATCCGATCCCCCACCGCCACGTCCTCCTCGCGCTTCAAGTACTTCATTACACAACGCCCTTCGAGCGACCCTTCGACAATTCCGCGCGCTCGCGTTCGTTGAACCAGGGCATCGATTCCGCTGTTGTGATCGGTCATCAGCAAGACGCGCGAGGAGTGCGCGCTGGTCGACATGATGCGCCCGACCACTCCGCTCGGAGACAGGACCGCCATGGATTTGCGGACCCCCTCCGCTTCGCCCTTGCTGATCGTCACCGTACCGAATGACGGAAACGGATCGCGCCCGATGATCATTGCCGCCTGCGAATCACCGACCAGATTCGTCTGGAAACGCAGCAGTGCAGCCAGGCGGCGATCGATCTCCATGATCTCCGTGATACGCGCTTCCTGTTGTTCGAATTCGACGATTCGACGGCGCAGCCGCTCGTTTTCTTCGCGCAATCCGACCAGCGCGACATACGAGTGCCACGCATCGGTGGCACTGTCGAACCCCGTGGTGACAGCCCCTTGCAGGGGCCGGAGCACCTCCAGCACGATCCGGCCAAGCGGATCGCCACCTTGCCCGGGATGGGCCCCCGAACTGACCAGGAGCAGACACAGCAACAACAGGAAACCCGAAGTAAGAGCGATGCTGTTTCTGCGGATGAATTCGAACATGAACAGGCCTGAACCCGGGGGCCGGATTCCACTGTGCGCCGAACGGCGCACCACAGGCGACACTCGTCCGGCCGGCCGGACTATTGGATGGTAACGTCCTTCAGCAAAGACAATTCGTCGAGAATCTTGCCCGCACCCATCACCACCGCCGTAAGCGGATCGTCCGCCAACATGATCGGCAAGCCTGTCTCTTCGCGCAACAGCACATCGAGATTCCGCAACAGGGCACCCCCACCAGCCAATGTGATCCCCTTGTCCACGATGTCGGATGCCAGTTCGGGAGGCGTACGTTCCAGCGCAATCCGCACGGCATCGACGATCTGATTGATCGGCTCCAACAGCGAATCGCGAATCTCTTCGTCCGATACCTCGACCGTCTTGGGTACTCCCGCCACCAGATCGCGCCCTTTGATCTCCATCGTCTGGATCTCGTTGCCCGGGTAGGCGGAACCGATGGTGATCTTGATCAACTCCGCGGTCCGTTCTCCGACGAGCAGATTGTACTTGCGCTTGATGTAC
>CAZEWD010000205.1:0-5876 GCA_964515725.1 uncultured Binatia bacterium (SeqCode) | reverse complement strand
GCGGGGCCGGCGAAAGATATCTGCTGCGCGTCGTGGCCGAGCATGCCGACATCTGGAACTGTCCGAACAACGTCGCAACCCAGTTGCCACAGAGACTGGACACCTTACGGCGCCATTGCGATGCCATCGGCCGGGATCCGGACGAGATCGAAATCTCCGAACAGACAATTATGGTCCTCGGCAAAGACGAGGTGGATCTGAAACAAAAGCTCGATGCGGCCCGGGCAACGCTCGGTCGCGTTTTCGATATCGACCAGACCGCGCTCATCGGTACACCGGCCCGGCTGATCGAGGCCATCCATGCCCGCAGCCGCCAGGGCGTGACCTTTTTTACGACCTTGTTCGGAGATCTGAACCAACCCGAATCGATCGAACTCTTCGCAAAAGAGGTGATGCCGGCTTTCCGCTGAACCGTCTCTCACCAGGCCGTCTTCTCCACATAGAGGCCGAGTCTATCCAATGCTGCCGTTTCATCCGAGGGAATTTCCACCCTGGGGAACAACCACCAGTCCTCCGGAAACGCGATCGAATCGCCCGGCTCGATCGTGGTCAGAGGGCCGAGTTGCTCCAACTCGATGAATTCCGCGCTGGAATAGACCTCGATGGTCGCACCACCATCCGGATATCGACCTTCATGCGACGTGGGAAAACGTTTGAGAAATAGTGTGCCGTCGATGTGGTAGGCGCTCCAACCCTGAGTCGAATCGACACCGATCTTACTCTCGTCATCACGCCGGCCCTTCCCACCGGACAACGAAGCCTTGACTTTCCGATGGTCGATCTCAATCAGGCGGTTCCCGAATTTGTAGCGGGGATCATCGATCTTCGCATAGCTCCACAGGATGTAGTGCCGCACCGCATCAAAAGCCTCGGACGGCCCGAGATCCACGGGCACAAAAGCCCGGCCACCTGGGCGCAACGCTGATAGACTCCAGGGCGAATAGGTGACCGGACCGCCCGACACATTCGTTAGACGCGACACGATACGCAGCCTCGACTCGCCCGGCGCCAAGGTGACGTCGACCCTCTTCTGTAAACCCGATTCCCTCTCCGGTGGCGCCATGACACGCACCGTGGCACCACTCACTTCGACACGGCAAGGTGCGTTATCCACGGCGTACGTCGTGCTCTTGCGCTCGGGCGCCACCCACAGGCGCCATCCACCCCGGAACTTCCACACGGGCTCTGATTGCTGCCCGGTTTCCGTGGACCGTACATACAACAGGTTTTTCCCACCGGCAGGATGCACGTCGATGATTCGCGGGCCAACGTCGGTGAGGATCCGGGCCTCGATGATCCCGTTATTCAACCGATAGGTATTCGGCCAACCGAGGAAGTTTTCTTTAGCAATCAGGGTCGGGGGCATGTCCTGCGATCCCAGAGGCTGCGCCTGCGCCACGCCCATCAGGAACAGGAGCGCAAGCACGGAAGGAACGAGGCGTCTCACGCAACTCCACTTACACGGTCATGGAGATGTATGCCACACGTCACAACCCTTGATCCCTGTTTCCCGCGCGCCTTATAAACGGCAGACATCATACCACGGCTGGACACTTTCCGTGCACAGCGATCAGGCACATCCCATGCACGATGGGCACGGCGGACGGCTGACACACTGAGTGCACAGATCGGGAAATCAGGGAATTTTTCGGAATGGGGCGGCCCACCCCTTGCGCGCCGGACTCAGGAAGGCAAAGGCACGAGCGGAAGAACAATGAGCACCGAAAGATCTCACAACGATCCGGACCTGTCGTCACGCGCCTTGAACGTGCTGGCGACCGGACTCAACGAAGCTTTGAGCGAAGCGCGGCGCGTGCTGACGTCGAATGCCGTTCACCTGCCCGGCGATCTCATCGAGCCTCTCGAAGAGATGATCAAGGAGTTCGAAAATCGCCGGGTGCGGATCGCCTTGTTCGGAGAGGTGAAGGCCGGCAAGTCCACTCTCATCAACGCCATGGCAGGTTCTCTGCTCTCCCCTGTCGCCTTCGATCCGCTGACCTCGGTCCCCGTCCGTATCACGTACGGCACGCAAACGATCTGGCGAGTGGGAGAACACCGTCTGGGTAGCATCGAAGAACTGGAACGTCTGATGCGCGACACACAGTTCACAGCATCCGAGGTGGTGGTTGAGACACCCCTCGATCTGCTGAAACTGGGGGGCCAGGTCGACCTGATGGACACGCCTGGGATGGGAAGCCATGTCCAGTTCGATGCCATTACGGAAGACGCCCTGCGTTCGCTCGACGCGATCGTTCTTGTCGTGCGTTATCCCGCGTTGTTCACACAATTCACACGCCACCTGGTGGAACGCCTGCGCACCGACATCGCCAAGCTGTTCGTAGTCTGGAATCTCGACGCCGGCTGCGCCGAGTTGAGTCAACCCGAACGCGAACACCATGCGGAAACCCTGAAGGCAAATGTGGCGACGACCCACGAATTGTTCCTCGTCGATGCGCGTACCGGCCTGCGCGCAGGAACGGATGCGACGGCACGCAGGCAGAGTGGTTTGAGCCGCTTCACCGACGCCATCGCACACTTCGTGATGTCTAACCAGCGCGATATCGTCGCGTTACGCGAGGCCGCGAAGCGCAGCATCCGATGGCTCCAGGAGGTTCAGACGCCACTCAAGCAGCGCATGGCGGACGTCGAGCAGCTCGTTCGAGCCGCACAGGAACGGATCGACCATGTACGCGCTCGCGCCGACCAGGAAAGTGAGGAGATCCGCAGGCATCTGAAAGACTACGAAGCTGGGGTGCAGGGTATCGCACGCCAGACGGCACAGACCGCCAGCCGGCGCATCGAGGTGCTCCGTTCGGCTTTGAACGGGGCACGCCGGCGATGGATCCGCGACGGTCATCTCCTGAAGTTGGAGAATGCTGTACGCGAAGCCGTCCGCAAATACGCGACGGACGTTGAAGGGGCAATGCGTGATGCGCGGGATCAATTCGTTACGGCTGCCGCAGCATTCGGCAGTGACGTCTCCATTCCCACACGATTGCGAAGCGAACCGCCGGTGGCGCGGCTGACAACGGAAGATCGCAATGTGAAAGCGTCGAGCGGCAGTTTCAGGATCCTGCGGCGGGCGCTGTGGAACAGTTGGTATCTTCCGGGGCTGAGCGGCCTGGAACGCCAGGCTCTCGATGCCGAACTGGCAAACCAGAACGCCTGGATCGAGGCAGCAACCCGCGCCACGGTCCTCGCGGGACAGACGGTCAGCCGGGAACGGTTGGATCAGATCACCGCTCGGGCGGAAGCCGAGACCAACCACATTCGCATCGAGACGGATTTCGACACGTACGATGCGGAACTGCACCATCTGAGGGAAGGAATCCCGACGCTCGTAGCACAGATCAGCAACGTACAGGAGTTGGCCAACCAGGCGCGTGATCTGCTGTAGTGGAACAGATTGTCTGGCGTCGCCGGGCTTGTCCCGATGTGCGCGGCAAAAGGGCGATCACAGGGCATGGTTTGGCAGCAAATCCGAAGCCGGCAAACGGTAGCTCCTGGAAACCCGCGCCTCTCAGATGAATCCTTGGCCCGGGGACCTGGTGGATTGCATGCTGGGACCGCAGTTGCGAGACACGGGCGCCGAGGGTATCTCAGCCGACGCATGCGGCGCCTCGATTCGAAGATTCGCGTCTCGGACCCGGAATTCCAGCAAAACCGCCAGCACCATGAGGCATTGGCTCATGAGTTGCGTGAACGTCTGAAAACGGCACGCGCCGGTGGTCCCGAGGATCAACGCCGCCGTCATCATCAACGAGGCAAACTCCTCGCTCGAGAACGCATCGACGCCTTGATCGATCCCGATACGCCGTTTCTCGAACTTTCCTCACTTGCTGCATTCGGAATGTACGGCAACGAAGCGCCCAGTGCAGGGATCGTTACGGGAGTCGGCGTCATCCATGGACGTGAGACGATCATTGTCGCGAACGATGCCACGGTGAAAGGTGGCACGTACTATCCACTCACGGTGAAGAAACATCTGCGTGCACAGGAGATTGCTCTCGAAAATCGCCTGCCTTGCGTTTATCTCGTCGATTCGGGTGGCGCATTTCTGCCTTTGCAAGCCGAGATCTTTCCCGACCGAGATCACTTCGGACGTATCTTCTACAACCAGGCACGCATGTCGGCGCAGCGTATTCCACAAATCGCTGTGGTGATGGGTTCCTGCACGGCCGGCGGTGCGTACGTGCCCGCCATGAGCGATGAAACGATCATCGTGCGTGGCACGGGTACGATCTTTCTGGGCGGGCCACCTCTGGTCAAGGCGGCCACAGGCGAAGAGGTGACAGCCGAAGAATTAGGTGGCGGCGATGTCCACACCCGAATTTCGGGTGTCTCGGACCACCTGGCAGCCAACGATTCGCACGCCCTCGAGCTGACACGCTCGATCTTCCAATCTCTCGGGGCACCGCAGCGCACTGTGTTCGATGTCGATACACCCGAAGATCCCGCATACGATCCACAGGAATTGTACGGCATCTTACCGCGCGACGCACGGCAGCAGTACGACGTCCGTGAGGTGATCGCCCGCATGGTCGACGGGAGCCGCATACACGAATTCAAACCTCTCTACGGTACGACACTTGTCACCGCTTTTGCGCGGATCCACGGCTATCTCATCGGAATCATCGCCAACAACGGCATCTTGTTCTCGGAATCGTCTCTCAAGGCGGCCCACTTCATCGAGCTATGCGGGCAGAGGAAGATCCCGTTGCTATTCCTCCAGAACATCACGGGTTTCATCGTCGGGAAACAATACGAACACGGCGGGATCGCCCGCGACGGCGCCAAGATGGTGCATGCCGTGAGCACCGTTGCAACACCGCGGTTCACCGTCGTCATCGGCGCATCGAACGGGGCAGGCAATTACGGCATGTGTGGTCGTGCCTACCAGCCCCGTCTTCTCTTTACGTGGCCCAACGGCCGTATCTCGGTGATGGGCGGCGAACAGGCGGCAAACACGCTCCTGACCGTCAAGCTCCAGCAACTTGCCGCAAAGAACAAGACCATGAGCGAGGAAGAGCAACAGGCGTTCATGGCACCGATCCGTGCCAAGTACGACGAGTAAGGCAGCGCCTATTACTCCACAGCACGCCTGTGGGACGACGGGATCATTGATCCGGTCGACACACGTGACGTCCTGGGCCTGGCCCTGGCAGCAGCCCGCAATGCGCCAATTCCGGACACCGTGCCGGGCGTTTACAGGATGTGACCGTCCCATGCGCAAGGTGCTGATCGCCAATCGGGGAGAGATCGCGATACGCATTGCACGCGGATGTCGCGAGCTCGGCATCGCGTCGGTCGCTGTCTACTCCGATGCGGATGCTGAGGCGCCACACGTACGTGCTGCCGATGAGGCAGCGCACCTCGGTGCTTCACCCAGCAGCGAAAGCTACCTGAACATCCCGCGACTGCTGGAAACGGCAAAGCAGACCGGCGCCGACGCAATTCACCCTGGCTACGGTTTCCTGGCTGAAAATGCGGGTTTTGCTCGAGCCGTGGTGGATGCCGGATTGATCTTCATCGGCCCTACTGCCGATGTCATCGCGGCGATGGGTGACAAGACAAATGCACGGCGTCTGGCCGTAGCAGCCGGAGTACCGGTCGTTCCTGCCGAAGAAAACCCGCCATCTGATATCGCAGCTCTACGCAAACGCGCTGCAGACATCGGTTATCCGGTTCTGATCAAAGCGGCTGCCGGTGGTGGCGGGAAAGGAATGCGCATCGTGCACACGGCCGGCGAGCTGGCGGACGCCTTCGCCTCTGCCGGGCGCGAGGCGACGAGTGCCTTCGGTGACGGTCGCTTATTCCTGGAGCGCTACGTCGAGAGGCCGCGGCACGTCGAGATCCAGGTGCTGGCGGACCACCAT
>CAZEWD010000204.1:0-5905 GCA_964515725.1 uncultured Binatia bacterium (SeqCode) | reverse complement strand
GAAAGTCGACTCTTGTGGACCGTTTTACGGGAGCCCTGCGGGCACGCGAGACGAGTGTGGGCGTCATTGCGATCGACCCCTCGAGTCCCTTTTCCGGCGGCGCCGTGCTGGGTGACCGGATCCGTATGCAAGGCCACTACCTGGACCCTTCGGTTTTCATCCGCAGCATGAGCACCCGTGGCAGCCATGGTGGGTTGGCACGGGCCACCCGTAAGGTGATGCAACTGCTGGATGCTTTCGGCAAGCAGTTCATCATCATTGAAACCGTGGGCGTTGGACAGACCGAGTTGGACGTCATGGGGATGGCGGATACCACCGTCGTCGTACTCGTACCCGAAGCGGGTGATACGGTTCAGACGATGAAAGCGGGTTTGTTGGAGATTGCCGATATCTTTGTCGTCAACAAGGCCGACCGTGAGGGCGCCACACGGATCAAGTCGGAGTTGGAAATGATGTTGCAACTCAGACCACCCACACCCTGGCAAGTTCCCGTGCTCCTGACCGAAGCAACCTCGGGAGTGGGCGTCGGCGAACTCCTGGAAAAGGTGCTCTTGCACCGGGCATACCGCGAGGGGCGTGGTATCGATCTGGAGCAGAATGCAATCGTGCGACAGGATGAATTCCTCGCCGTGATTCGCGACGAAATCACACGTCGCATTCAGGTGGCACTCGAAACGGGTGTATTCACGGATCGGATGCAAAAGATACGGCGGGGTGAGATCGATCCGTACCGTGCCGCGCAGGAAATCCTGCAGGATCCGGCGGCGATACGGGCCTTACTTGGGGATAGCAACTGAATGGGTTCACCACGTACCTTCGTGGTGGGTGACATTCACGGCTGTCTGGAGGAGGTCGAGTATCTCCTCGAAGCACTTTCTCCCAACACGGACGACAAGATCATTTTTTTGGGCGATTACATCGATCGTGGACCCTCCTCCAGGGGAGTCATTGACCGTTTGCTGCGTCTCCAGAAAGAAGGACCCCATTGTGTGTTTCTGAAAGGAAACCATGAGGACATGTTCCTCGACTTCCTCGGTTTGGGAGGACGACACGGGGCTGCGTTTCTCATCAACGGAGGTCAGGCCACACTGAGAAGTTACGGATTGGGGGTTGCCGATCCTCACTCTACAGCGCGTGAACTGCCCCGCGCTCACATCGAGTTTCTGCAAAACCTCGAACTACGCTACGAGCATGAAGGTTTTCTCTGCGTTCATGCGGGATTAGATCCGTCTCTACCGCTCGATCGGCAACGTGAGGAGGACCTGTTATGGATTCGAGACCCGTGGACGAAGAGCCGCCATCCATTCAATTGTACCGTGGTTTTCGGCCATACCCCGCAACGCGAAGTGCTGGCGGATCTACCCTACAAGATCGGGATCGACACAGGACTCGTCTATGGACGCTGTCTGACCGCCCTGGAACTCCCGGCGTATGAACTTCACCAGATCCGTCGCAGGAGTCGTTCTGTGGTGAGATCTTCTCTCCCTCGCGCGACAACCCAAAGGTGAACTCCAGCAACGGCTGGACGTTTCATCGTGTCCAACCACTGGTCGTCAACGCAGGATGTGCCTGCTGCGACTCACATTCGGCCGGCTACGATTGGCTCGTACCCTGCCGTTGCTTTGGTTCAATCTCCGCAGAGCAGTACGCGTGGCTTCTGGATTCAAACCCAGATGTTCACAGACGATAGGAAAGGAGAACAGCGATTGGTGCCCCTTGGCCGTGAAGAGCCAGTATTCCGCTTCGTCCCGGACTCGGCCTTTGCCGTTGAGATACGAGCGGATGCCTTCTTCCAAGACCGCGAGCATCAAGGCGTGCGTGCCGGTATATTCTCCCTGTCGCGATTCGTGTGACGCGAGATGTTCGAGATCGACGATCTCTGTGAAGGCGCGAGAATTTCGTCCGACCGAGTGCGACATCGTCCCGAATGTCTCTCCCTCCTGTGCCTTATCCCATAGCCGATCGTGTTTGAACAGATCGCGTCGCTCGGTGCCGATAGGGTTCGGTTGGAGTCAAACGCCCTTTTCCCTTGCGCTGCAGAGTCCATGATTCTTCAGCTTTTGCGGCATAGCGCCGGACCCGGATCGACTGGGTATCGGTACGGCGGCGTAGCACTCGGCGGCGAATGTAATCGGCATTTAACCCCAGCGAGTCGCAGATGTACTGGAAAGAAAAGGTGTTCGAACTGTCCTCGGAATTGAACCAGGCCCGTTCTTTCAGGATCTCGCGATGAGCCAACAGATGCGGCGTGGGCGCGTGCGAAGCGCTGATGCTGCGCACGGCATCGATGAGGACCGCCAGCATCAGCCGCCTCTCCCCGTCGGTGGGCAATGCTTCGATGAACTCCATGCCTTGTCCTCTACGTCGTGCCATGGTTCCTCCTCCTTTCTTCCAGCCAGCGACCCGCCCATGCCTGGGCCGGATCGCGACTCGGTTGGGATGGATGTTCCGTTATTCCGGGATTCCCGTGCTCTGCGCAGACGAGAGAGATCATCTGTCGTGCAAATGGGTCGAGTGTGCCAGGAGGGGCGGGAAGGCTTGCCAGATGGCTGGAATCGGGCACGCAATACTCGCCGCGTGCGACTGCGAAGACCGCGCCGATCAGATCCCTCACATCCGCATCCTTGGATAGGTATCCCCGCGCACCCGCCGCAAGGCTTTGCTCGATGTATTGGTCCTCGGCGTGCATCGATAGCATGAGGACCGCAATCTTCGGGACCTGCTGGCAGATCCGGCGGGTCGCTTCGATTCCGCTGATCCCCGGCAGACTGATATCCATCAGCACGAGATCGGGCTTGATGGCTGCTACGAAAGTTACGGCTTCGAGCCCTGCCCCCGCTTCGCCAACGATCCGGATCTGTTCGACAGACTCAAGGATACGGCGCAAGCCACGTCGAACCATCGTATGATCGTCGACAATGAAGATGCTGAGTAGGTCTGGCGATTTCCCTGCGTCGGCTTTCATACCGGGCCGGAGAATGACAGACGGCTGTAAGTCCCGACAATCCTGAAAAACAGGGATTATCGTCCACCAAAATTGGGGAGTCCTATTGGACGATACCCATGCGGACCGCAAATCGCACCAGGGCGGCTGTGTTGTGGAGCCCCAGTTTTTCCATGATGTGTTTGCGATGGCTTTCGACGGTGCTGGCGCTCAGGTGGAGCAGTTGAGCAACCTCTTTGCTACTTTTTCCTTCCGCCACGAGTTGGAGAACCTCCCGTTCCCGGTCGGAGAGAAGACTGAGTTCACCGACTGACGCCGCCGGGTCGTCATGAAGGTAGCCGTCCAACAACATGCGCGAGATGCTGGGGCTGAAGTACGAGCCGCCGTCATGCAATGCATTGACAGCCCGAACGAGGTCCTGTTCATCGGCATCCTTCAACAGGTATCCCTTGGCGCCCGCTTTGAGGCTTTGTCGCACGTAGGCCTCATCGGCGTGCATCGACAAAATGAGAACCCGGGTGTGCGGTGACAGTTTTCCGAGTTGCCGTGTGAGATCGATTCCATTCAAAGAGGGGAGACTGATATCCACGATTGCGATGTCTGGTTGGATGCGCTGTGCCAGAGACAACGCTTCGCGCCCGTTACCCACTTCGCCGAGGATCTCGATCTGTGGATCACTCTCCAGGATCCGTCGCAAACCCTGGCGCACCACGGTGTGGTCCTCAACCAACAGCACGCTGGTTTTCGTTGCCGGCAAGAGACGCTCCCCGCTGATTTACCTGTCCATATCGCGGGATCGACAAATACACCTGCGTCCCGCCCCCGATGTGTGACCAGATCTGCAATTGGCCGCCGTAGATTTCTGCGCGTTCCCGCATCCCGGTGATTCCCACACCGCGTTTTGGTTCATGACTCGTGAGATATGCTTTTGCATCGAAGCCGCACCCATCGTCGCAAACCTGTAAGGATGCACTCTCGGGCTGGATGGTCAAGCGAATATCGACTGTTTTGGCCGTCGCGTGTCGGGAGACATTGGTCAATGCCTCCTGCATGACGCGGTACAACGCCACCTCGATGTTCTGCGGTAATCTCGACTCAAAGGGAGGAACGTCGAGGTTCACCACGATGCCTGTCCGTTCCGAAAAGCGCGACGTGTAGGATTTCATGGCAGCCGCCAGTCCGAGATCGTCCAGCACGGCAGGCCGGAGGAGTTGTGAGAGGTTGCGTACGCGTTGCAGTGCCTGGCCGATCTGATCGCGTGCCTCCCTCAGTTGTTCGGCTAGAGGACTGCCGGGGGGCAACTCCCGGTCGATTCGGCCGAGGTCCATCTTGATCGCTGTCAGAGCCTGGCCGAGATCGTCATGCAACTCGTGAGACACCTGTTGCATGGTGCTCTCGCTCATGTGCACCAGGCCGCGTGACAATTCACGCAGATGCTCCTGGTCCTTCAAGGACTGCTGGTAGAGCTTCTCTTGTTCCTGCAGAGCACGTCCCAGGCGCATTTCACGATCGGCGAGTTCGCGAAAAAAAAGCAGCGCACCGATACACCCCACGACGAAGAGCAGACCGCCGAACGCCAGCGTCAACTGCTGCCGGACGAGGGGGGGGACCTGTTCGATATTGTCAACATTGCTCCAGCCGGCGAGATCGAACCCCCAGAGTCCTGCGGCAATGACTCCTGTCGTCAGGAGGCTCTGGACTCCAGTCTCGACACTGTAGGTCAATCCGTAGTTGCCGATCTTCAGGACGAAAACCGCCAGAAGGGGGCTGTAAATACCACCGGACCAGTGTGCCCCGGCGGCCATCGGCAACATGTTGACGACGATATCGATCCACACGATGGTGCGGGTGACGGCGCGCCGCCGCTGTTCGATGAACAGCAGACAATTCGCCAGGGCATAAAGTGTGAAGGTCAGACGAATGGCCCAGGGGCTGACTGTAACCTGGCTATAAAAAAGCTCGAGGATGACCCACGAAGCTCCGCCTTCGATCAAACGCGTCAGCAAGATCGGCAACGCGCGATTGCGGATTCGATCAACCCGGATTGGTTGTCGTGAGGTTGGTTGCGGAAGCCAGTTCAGCATCTGCCCCTCGGGAGGCCACAAACCTACAACGAATCGCCAGAAATGCGAAATGCCGAGCTACCTGGTCCTGCGTGCATTGCCGGGAGGTCCGTCTCGGGATATTCGAAGCAGCGCAATCGCCATGTGCCACTCCCTTCGATACCGTAGCCCGTTCTCATCACCGGGGGAGTGCGTGACCGGCCTTGATGGGGATGGCCGGGGAAATACGTTTGGGGACATTGCGGATCAAAGTGGCATGTCTTGAGACCTGCGGTATGCGACCCCACCCAACAGTTTCCCCGGTTTCGAATCGAAAGAGCTTGGCGATATGAGGCAGCCGGCAGATGAGGGACCTCCAACCACAACGGGGGCGTCAATCGCTGGGTCGGAGCGACGTCAGGCGATGCGGTACGGTGGGGCCTTCGTCGCACTCGCCATGGCAGTGGCCTGGCGGTTCCATGAGCCGGGCTATGGAGTTCTCTTTTGGCCCTGGGTGGCCGGACTGGCATGCTACATTGCGAGTTTTCCGTCGGCCCGGCATGTGTCCCGCCGTGAACCGCTGCTTTCCTGGTTCGTCCTGGGAGCTATCCTGCTCCTTGCGGCCGTGCTGCGGTTTCCCGGTGTGGAGGACGTCCCGGCGAATATCAGTGTCGACGAGTTGCTGCCGGCACTCGAATCGCAGCTTCTTGCTGATGGTGCGAAACCGAATGCCTTTTCCACCATCGGGTGGTTTACCATTCCGAATCTCGCGTTTCTTCCCGGGGCGCTGGCAATCAAGCTTTCCTGGCTTCAACCGTTTCATGCCGTCCGTATCGCTTCGGGGCTGACGGGCATCGCTGGCATTCTGGCCACCTACCTCCTCGGCCTGCGTTTACTCGGGGTCCGCGCCGCTCTTGCT
>CAZEWD010000203.1:0-5955 GCA_964515725.1 uncultured Binatia bacterium (SeqCode) | reverse complement strand
AAATATCCCGACAGCGAGCCGGGTCTGACCTGGCCTCCTGTAACCGGCTGCGACGACAGTCTGGTGAGATCGGGCGTGGAATCGGCCTAATTTTTCCCTCTGGCGATTGTAACCTGTCTTGCGGCTGATCTCGTCCTCCGCACACAATTCCTGTATCGTCCGACGGCTCGCTGTTGTAAGCCACGCTCGATCAATCGTCGTCGCTGTTCTTCCTCATGGGTCTTGTTCCACGGTATGGCACGCTCCTGGGTGGCTTTCCGTGTTACCCATGTGCCCGGTCTGTACCGAAGAATACCCCTGCTGTTGTCCGTGCCTTGCCCGACTGGAAACGCGGTGCTAGTGACCTCCCTTCCGCTGGAGCTGAACCCATGAGAGACGCCATTCATCCGAAGTACGAAGCCAGCCGCATTGTCTGCGCCTGCGGCAACGTGATCGAAACCCGTTCGACGCTACCCGAAATCCATGTCGAGATTTGCTCCAACTGCCATCCTTTCTTCACTGGCAAGCAAAAGCTCATTGATACCGCCGGCCGCGTCGAGCGCTACAAGAGAAAGTACAAGATCGAAGGGTAGCGGGCGCGCTACGCGCCGTTTTCCGATCTACAATTCAGAAAAGGGCGAGGGAGAACACTCCCACGCCCTTTTTTTATTCCACTGTCATTCTTTGATCCTGCACTTGCCTTGTGCCGAGGGCACAAACCACACCGATGCTACAGAAACTGGAAGAGGTTGAACGCCGCTACGTCGATCTGGAACGAACTCTCCTCGATCCGGCCGTCTTCAACAATCGCAAGGAATTCGCCCGGCTGTCGAAAGAACGTTCCGATCTGGAGCCGATCGAGCCTGTTACCGTGACTGGAAGCAGGTGAACGCCGAGATCGAAGGCCATCGCCAACTCCTTGATGATTCCGATGCCGAACTGCGCGAACTTGCCAAGTCGGAACTACCCGCCCTCCGTGAGCGTCTCGAAACGCTCGATATCGAGTTGCGCCGCCTTCTGCTCCCCAGGGATCCGAACGATGATCGAAACGTGGTTCTCGAAATCCGTGCCGGAACTGGCGGCGACGAGGCCAGTCTGTTCGCAGCTCAACTCTTCCGGGTCTACTCCCGATATGCCGAAGAAAATGGATGGCGTGTGGAAATTCTCAGTGCCAATCCCACCGGACTCGGCGGTTTCAAAGAGATCGTTGCACTGATCGAGGGGCGCGGCGCCTATAGCCGTCTCAAATTCGAGGGTGGCGTGCACCGCGTGCAGCGTGTCCCCGTGACGGAAGCCTCGGGACGTATCCATACCTCCACCGTTACCGTCGCCGTCCTGCCGGAAGCCGAGGACGTGGAAGTCCAGATCGATGAGGCGAAGGAACTCCGCATCGATGTGTACCGTTCCTCCGGACCCGGTGGGCAGAGCGTCAACACCACCGACTCAGCAGTGCGTGTCACCCATCTGCCGACCGGCCTGGTGGTCGCCTGCCAGGACGAGAAATCCCAGCATAAAAACAAGGCCAAGGCACTCAAGATCCTGCGGGCCCGATTGCTCGAACGGGCACAGGCAGAGCAACATGCCGAAGTGGCGGAAAACCGCCGTAGCATGGTGGGCACAGGGGAGCGCTCGGAACGCATCCGCACATACAACTTTCCCCAGGGACGGATGACCGATCATCGCATCAATCTGACGCTGTATTCGCTCGATCGGATCATGGAGGGACAGATCCAACCTCTCATCGATGCCCTGATCACCCATTACCAGGCCGAGGCGCTCAAGGCTGCCAGTTGAAGATGACCGCGCCAACGAATCACATGCCGAACTCTCCAGGAACCATTGCCGAACTGCTCGCGGAGGCAACGCATCGGCTTGCTTTGGCAGAGATCGATTCGCCTCGATTGAATGCGGAGGTCCTGCTGGCGCACACGATGGACACCAATCGGACGGCCCTGTATGCGGCCTTGCAGGACAGGCTTCAGGAAGAACAGGTGACCCGGTTCGAGGCGTGTCTGGCACGACGTCTTCAACGCGAACCCCTGCAGTACCTCGTGGGCCATCAGGAGTTCTGGTCTCTCGATTTCATCGTCACTCCCGATGTCCTCATCCCACGGCCGGAAACGGAACGGATCGTCGAACTGGCCCTCGAAGCATTCCCCGAAGGAAGGCAAGGACAGCCGGTCCGTGTCTGCGATGTCGGTACGGGCAGTGGCTGTCTGGCCATTGCGCTGGCTTCCGAGTGGCCTGCCGCCCGGATCACGGCAGTAGACGTGTCTGAAGCAGCATTGCGGGTGGCGATTGCAAACGCGGAACGTTGTGGCGTGAGCGGCCGGATCTCGTTCGTTTGTTCCGATCTTTTCGAGGCCCTCGATGATCGTCCGTTTGATCTCATCGTTGCCAATCCGCCGTATCTGTCCGATGCCGAGTTGGCCGCTGCCCAACCGGAACTTGCTGCGGAACCTCGGACCGCTCTCACCTCGGGCCACGATGGCCTTTCCACGATCCGCCGTCTACTGGCACAGGTCCGGTCCCGACTGGTTCCGGGAATCGGCCGGTTCCTGATGGAGATCGGTGCAGGTCAGGAAGCCGCGGTGTTGTCACTGGCCCGTGAAGCTGGTTTCGCCACGGCCCGGATCGAACACGATTACGCGGGATTGCCGCGTGTCCTCTCGGTGCGCGTGTAGCCATGGACAGGATCGTCATTCGTGGCGGCAACCGCCTCAAAGGAGAGGTCCAGGTCGAGGGCGCAAAGAATGCGGCGTTACCGATTCTGCTGGCGTCATTGCTGACGGCGGATCGCTGCACGTTCCGTAACGTGCCGCAGGTGGTCGATGTGCGTACGACGCTGCGGCTGCTTTCTGCACTGGGCGCACAGGTTGAAAACGAGGGCGGAGAAGTTTGCGTGCATGCCAGCCGTCTTTCCCGCCTGGAAGCGCAGTATGATCTCGTCAAGACGATGCGCGCATCTTTTCTGGCACTTGGACCTTTGTTGGCACGCTTTGGCCGGGCGCGTGTCTCGACTCCGGGCGGCTGTGCCATCGGTACGCGTCCGATCGATCTGCATCTCGATGGGCTGCAGAAAATGGGCGCCGACGTACGTCTGGTTCATGGTTACGCCGAGGCAGAAGCGAAGGAGTTGCACGGGGCACAGATCTACCTCGATTTCCCCTCTGTCGGCGCCACGGAGCATCTGATGATGGTGGCGTGTCTGGCACGAGGAACGACGCTGATTGAACAGGCCGCGCGTGAACCGGAGATCGTGGATCTTGCCAACGCCCTGATCTCCATGGGTGCCAGGATCCATGGCGCCGGCGAGGACGTGATCACGATCGAGGGTGTGCCGGAGTTGCATGGGACCGATTACACGGTTCTGCCAGACCGCATCGAGGCAGGTACGTTCATGATGGCCGCAGCCCTGACCGGTGGCGACGTGCTGGTGCGTGGAGCAAGGGCCGAACACCTGAATTCCGTGATTCTCAAGTTGCGAGAGGCGGGGGTTGAAGTGGAGGAACGGCCGGAAAGCCTCCGTGTCGTGAGCCACCGGCGCCTGCAGAGTGTCGATGTGAAAACGATGCCCTATCCGGGTTTTCCGACCGATCTGCAGGCTCAAATGATGGCGACACTCACTCTGGCCGATGGCCGTGCCGCGGTGACGGAAACGATTTTCGAAAACCGTTTCATGCACGCCCTCGAATTGAATCGTATGGGTGCAGACATCAAAGTTACAGGGAACACGGCCATCGTTCGTGGCGTCGAGACTCTGAGCGGTGCACCCGTAATGGCAACGGATTTGCGCGCATCCGTCTCGCTGATCCTTGCCGGCCTTGCTGCCGATGGCGTAACGGAGGTTTCACGCGTGTACCACCTCGATCGCGGTTATACGCGTATCGAGGAGAAGCTTTCGGTTCTGGGTGCAGATATCGTTCGCCAGTCCGAAAGGAAGGGATGAGGGGCCATGTTGATACGAATACTGACAACGCGCGATGCCGCTTTTGATCGCCAATTCGCAGCCGTCCGGGAGCGAGGTGCCACAGATGATGCGCGTGTCGAGACGCAGGCCCGCGAGATCGTTCATGCGGTCCGGCGGCGTGGAGATCGGGCCGTCATCGAATTCACCCGGCGTTTTGACGGTGTGACCCTGACCCCGAAAACTCTGCGTGTGAGTGAGGAGGAAATTGCCCGGGCGGTGCACGCCGTGCCGGCCGATGCGAAAGCGGCCCTCCGGCTTGCTGCCAGGCGGATCACAACATTCCACAAGAAGCAGGTGACGAAATCCTGGAGTTTCCGGGATCCGATTGGACTCGAACTCGGGCAACAGATCACGCCGCTCGATCGTGTCGGGTTGTATGTTCCGGGCGGCCATGCGGCATATCCGTCCTCGGTGTTGATGAATGCCATTCCGGCTCGTGTGGCTGGCGTCCGTGAAGTCATCATGGTCTCTCCCTGCGGCAAGGCGGGTTTGAACCCCGCTGTTCTGGCTGCCGCTTCGATTGCCGGAGTCGACGCCGTCTACCAGATCGGCGGCGCGCAGGCTGTGGCGGCTCTGGCGTACGGCACGGGTACTGTCCCTCGAGTCGACAAGATCGTTGGCCCTGGGAATGCCTGGGTGCAGGCAGCGAAGAAGCTCGTGTACGGCACGGTGGATATCGACGGTGTGGCCGGACCGAGTGAGGTTCTCGTGATTGCCGACAGCACAGCGGATCCTGCATTCGTCGCTGCCGATCTGATCGCGCAGGCAGAGCACGGCAGTGGAGACGAATGTGCCGTCTTGCTGACCACGTCCCGCCCTCTGGCATTGGCGGTCCAGGCCGAACTGGCCCGGCAACTGAAGCTCCTGCCGCGCCATCGTGATGTCGAGCGGGTTCTGAAGCGCCGTGGTGCCATTGTTGTCGTGCGTGACATGGAAGAGGCGGTCCGGCTGGCAGACGAGGTTGCACCCGAACATCTCGAACTGATCGTCGATGGTGCGCGGTCGTGGGCGCGGCGCATCCGCAATGCCGGTGCCATCTTCATCGGTCCGTTTGCGCCCGCACCCCTCGGCGATTATCTGGCAGGACCGAATCACGTTCTGCCGACGGGCGGTACGGCACGTTTCTTCTCCCCTCTGGGGGTCTACCATTTCGTCAAACGCACGAGTGTGGTGACGGCGTCACGCGCCGCGTTGAAAAAACTCGCCCCCTCGGTGGCGGCACTTGCTACTCTCGAAGGCTATCAGGCACACGCCAGGTCGGTGCAGATTCGGTTTGCGAACGAAACGCCGGCCCGGGGAGGAAAGAATGGCGCGCGCTAAGACAAAGAAAAATGCGGTGGTGCGGACCGTGACGCAAGCGGCATTACCGGTGGCGGTCGAAAGCCGTGGACGGTCGGCCCGGGTGGTTCGAAAAACGAAGGAGACGGATATTACCGTCGAACTGAATCTGGACGGCCGGGGCCAGGCCAACGTGGATACGGGAATTCCGTTCCTCGATCACATGCTCGATAGCCTGACGCGCCACGGATTCTTCGATCTGACGATCTGCGCTCAGGGGGATCTTGCCGTCGATCAACACCACACGGTCGAGGACGTCGGGCTGACGCTGGGTGAAGCGTTGCGTGAGGCCCTGGGCGACAAGCGGGGCATCCGTCGTTTCGGCAGTGCAATCTGTCCCCTCGATGAAGCTCTGGTGCAGGCGGTGGTCGACCTCAGTGGCCGTCCGTTCCTCTCCTATCATCTTCAGATTCGTGCGGCCCGTGTCGGCGCTTTCGATACGGAACTGGTGCATGATTTCATGCTCGCCTTTGCCAATCAGGCGGGGATGAATCTGCATCTGAATCAGACACAGGGCCGTAACGCGCACCACATCATCGAGGCTGCCTTCAAAGCACTGGCACGCGCCCTCGATGCCGCCAAGCAGATCGATCCGCGCGTCGAGGGAGTCCCGTCGACCAAGGGAGCCCTCTGATCGTTCGAAGCGGCAACGGACTGCTCTCTCTGCG
>CAZEWD010000202.1:0-6027 GCA_964515725.1 uncultured Binatia bacterium (SeqCode) | reverse complement strand
GTAGATCACCAGCCCCGTTACGTCGACCAACGTGGCTACGAACGGAGCAGAGGCGCTGGCGGGATCCAACCCCATCCGGCGCAAAACAAACGGTAACATGGACCCTGCGAGCGTGCCGAAGGTCACCACCCCGATCAGGCTGAAACCGACGGTGAGGGCAATGAGCGCGTAGTGTTCACCATACGAACCGAAAAGACCTTGCCATGTGAAAATCCGCACGAGTCCGATACTTGCAAGAATGCTACCCAACACGAGGCCCGAACCGATTTCCCGTACCACCACGCGCCACCAGTCCGCCAGGCGCACTTCTCCAAGCGCCATGGCCCGGATCACCAGCGTGCTCGCCTGCGAACCTGAATTGCCGCCACTGCTGATGATCAAGGGCACGAACAATGCGAGCACGACAGCCTGCGCCAACTCGTCCTCGAAGTAACCCATGGCAGTCGCCGTGAGCATCTCTCCGAAGAAGAGGGCGGAAAGCCATGTGCCGCGTTTGCGGACCATCTGCGTGAAGGCTGTGGCGAGATAGGGTGCGTCGAGTGCCACGGTGCCGCCGATTTTCTGAATATCTTCGGTGGCTTCCTCTTGAACCACATCCACGATGTCGTCGATCGTAACGACCCCGCGCATACGTCCGGCGGCATCGACCACGGGCAGGGCGAGGAAGCGGTGTTGCGCGAAGATCCGGCTCAACGACTCCTGGTCCTGATCTTCACCGACACTGACGATGTCCTCACGCATGATGTCGGCAATGCGTTGTTCGGGCCGTGCCGCAAACATTTCGCGGAAGGATACGGTTCCCAGAAGATGTTGCGCGTCATCGAGCACGTAGGCGTAGTAGGTCGTATCGCGATGTTCCCCCGCGTAGCGCCGCACGTAGGCGATGGCTTCGGTCACCGCCATGTCGGGCCGCAGGCGCACGTAGTGGGGGTTCATCAAGCCGCCTGCCGCATCTTCCGCGTAAGCGAGAAGTCCGCTCACCTGGAAGCGCGATGGTTCGTCGAGAAGGCCCAGCAGACCCTCACGTTCTTCATCAGGCGCCGCCTGGATCAGATCGGCAACGTCGTCCGGGGCAAGAAGACGGATCCAGGAACGGCGTTGTCCCACCGGAATGCCCAGCAGCAACTCCGCCTGATCTCGTGTCGGCAGGGAAAGAAAAAGGTCTTCCGCCTCGGCCCGTGGCAGCAGGGCGAAGGCACGTTCGCGATCGAACGCGGAAGTCAGGCTCCAGACCTCGAGCAGTTCCGAAGCGCTTAGTTCCTCTGCATCGTCCCGGTCGGGGACCTCGTGTTCCGGGCGCCGTTCGCCTGACATCCGCACCATTTCCTTCTCCTTCCGTCGCAGCGTCCAGGAGAGGAACGGGTGCGGCGGTGTCACTGCTGGCGAGATCGCAGCTCGCCGCAACTACATGGGCCGTCTGGGCTCATGTCTCTGCTGTACGTCAGTCGCAGGACATAGACAACCCTCGGACGAAACGTGCTTTGCCACGGCTGTAGATGATCCGGCCCCGGACGGCGAGGTTGCCGGGCCAGCGGGCACACGGCCTTCTACCGCGGATTCTCCTGGTGGTTCGGGCGGGACGGCTGTGTTAGCGCTGGAACCTTGCCAACCTCGAAACCGGACAACAGGATGACCAATAGAATGTCAGGCCCGGATCGTGATTCGAACACGGGAACGGACCCAACCCCCACAACACTACCGGTGATTGCCATCGTCGGCCGCCCGAATGCGGGCAAGTCGACGCTTTTCAACCGGTTGGTGCGCCAGCCGCGCGCCATCGTCGACAGTACGCCCGGAGTGACGCGTGACCGCAATATCGCACGCGCAATCTGGGGAAGTCGTGCCTTTCTGCTCGTCGACACGGGTGGATACGAGGACAGGGACACCTCTGATCTGGCGGATTCTGTGCGAGCCCAGAGTGCTCTGGCCGCAGAAGAGGCGGATGTGGTGATCGCTTTGATGGATGGAAGGGAAGGGCTCAACCCCGCGGACCGTGAATTCGTTCGTCGCTTGCGCCGTCTCGAAAAACCCGTGATTTTTGCGGTGAACAAACTCGACACACCGGCACGCGAGGATGATGCGGCGGATTTTTTTTCCCTGGGACTCGACGAGGTGGTGCCCATCTCGGCGGCGCACGGCCGCGGCATCGGAGAATTGATGGACCGGGTGTTTGCCCGGCTTCCTGAGGCGGTACCGGCGGACACAGTTCCAGAGGGAGTGCGCCTGGCCATCGTGGGACGGCCCAATGCAGGCAAGTCATCCCTGCTGAATCGGATCGTCGGCTTCGAACGAGCCGTGGTGAGCCCGGCCCCGGGAACGACGCGGGACGCCACCGACACGCCGTTCCGCCACGGGGACCGGGATTATGTCCTGATCGATACGGCGGGAATCCGCCGCCGCCCTCGTGTGGTCGAAGGGATCGAAAGGGCGAGTGCGGTGCGGGCGCTACGCGCACTGGAGCGTGCGGAGGTAGCTTTGGTGGTCCTCGATTCCTCCGAAGGAGTGACCGACCAAGATGCCCGGATTGCCGGCTACGGCTGGGAATGTGGGCGTGCGTTGCTCCTCGTCTTCAACAAATGGGATGCCGTCGAGTCCGGTCTCAAAGACCGCAAGGCATTCATCGAAAAACTGCGCCACATGTATCCGACGCTAGGCGACATCCCGGCCGTGTTCCTGTCGGCAAAAACCGGCGTCGGGATACAGACACTCTTTCCGGCCATCGAGGAGATCGTAGCGGCGCACCGGCGAGAGGTGCGTACGACCGATCTCAACCGGCTCTTGCAGACCATCACACAGGCACACGCGGCGCCGAGTGTGCGAGGAAAGGCCGTACGTTTCTTCTATGCCACACAGACCGGAGTGGCGCCGCCCAAGATTACCATTTTCACCAGTCACCCCGATCAGATCCCGCGGTCCTTCGAGCGCTATCTCATGAACGAGATGCGACGCGCATTCGGGTGGGAGGGAATTCCCATCCAGATCCAGTTTCGGGCGCGACGGGAACCCCGCGGGTCAGGCCGGGGAAGACGAGGCAAGAGGGCTTAGACAGCGCCGATCCGGGACAAATCCCATCACACACTCGAACCGCGAGCTGGCATCCTGGTGAGATCTCCTGCCATCGATCAAGCCCAACGGCGCGCCTCGAAGGCGTTGCGAATCAGTTCGCAGCGAAGCCCGCTCTCCTCCCACCACACCGCTACGATATCGTATCTGAAATTCCGCCCGTACAGGCGGCGCTTGACGCGGTAATGGGCAGCGGCCGTTTCGATGCGTCTCTGCTTGGCTGCGCCGACCGCTTCGAAAGGAGAACCGAAATCCGATCGCGAGCGAGTCTTGACCTCCACGAAAACGATGGTTCCCCGATCCAGCGCAATCAGATCGATCTCACCGCCTCGCATCGAGTAGTTCCGTTCGAGAATCCGATATCCCAGACGCCGCAGAAACCTCTCCGCTGCAGCTTCTCCTGCTGCGCCACGATCCTGGCTGGTAGACATCCACTTCGGGAATCTCATGGAAGTTCCATCCGGCCATCAGATTCTGCACGCGGCGGACCGACTACACAAACTTTATTCACAAGATCCCGGACATCCGGAGCGGTGCAAGCAAGCGTTGTGAACCGATACATGAACCCAGGCCAACTCGTTGAAGGGGAAGGGGGCCTGTGTTAATCGCGGCCGCATGTCTTTGGACCAGGCGACCGTACGGCACATTGCTCTTCTGGCCCGTCTGGAACTGACGGAGGAAGAAGAGGCGACGTACACGCAGCAACTGGGGGCCATCCTGCAGTACATCGGGCGTATCGAGGAGCTGGCGACCGAGGGTGTCGAGCCCACGGCACAGTTGATCGAGGTGAGCGATCCGCTCCGCGACGACCGTGTGACGAATCCGCCGGCCAGCGATGCCCTGCGCAACAATGCACCGGCACTTGACGGTGATTTTTTCAAGGTGCCCAAAATCATCGAATGAGCGGCGCTGGATGCCCTGCCTGAATGTGACAGCGTCAAGGCGGATGAGGAGCGGCAGAAAATCGATGTGTGGAGTGTTTCAAGAAACTCGAAATGGCCTCCCCGTGACTCCAGTTCCGGTTGGGACTGCGGCGCACCCCGACCTGCCGCAGCCGTTGCCACACGGCGACTCGCGTTTCGACGAAATCAGCGGGCGCAAAATCAGTTCGCTGAATTCAAACCGGGAACCGTGCAGCTCGAGCTCGTCGAAAACGAGCGTACGAGACCATCGACCAGCCTCGCCATTCAGGTGATCCATGCCGGACGATTCGGAACTTCTGCGGTTGTCTCTGGAAGAAGTCGCCGCACTGTTGGAGGCGCGGCAGGTCAGTTCGGCAGAACTGACACAAGCCGTACTCGATCGTATTGCAGTCACGGATGGAACGATTCATTCCTTCATTACCGTTTCCGGAGACGAGGCGATCGAACAAGCGAGAGCGGCCGATACGCGGCGCGCCGCGGGAGAATCGGGGCCTCTGCTCGGCATCCCCATCGGAATCAAGGATGTGATTCTGACCCGCGGCGTGCGCAGCACAGCGGGCTCCCGCATGCTGGCTGATTTCGTCCCACCGTACGACGCAACCGTCACACAACGGCTGCGGGATGCGGGTGTTGTGTGTGTGGGCAAGCTCAATTGCGACGAGTTTGCCATGGGTTCGTCGACTGAAAATTCGGCATTCGGCCCAACGCGAAATCCCTGGAATCCCGAACGGGTGCCCGGCGGCTCCTCCGGCGGTTCTGCTACGGCCGTGGCTGCCGATCAGTGTTTCGGTGCGCTGGGAACAGATACGGGAGGGTCGGTTCGCCAGCCGGCCTCGTTTTGCGGAGTCACGGGGCTGAAACCCACCTACGGCCGAGTGAGTCGCTACGGTGTGGTGGCATACGCTTCTTCACTGGACCAGGTGGGCCCACTGGCTCGCACCGTGAAAGGATGTGCCATGCTCCTCGGCGCCATTGCCGGCCACGATGAGCGGGATTCCACATCGGTCCGGCAGCCTGTGCCGGATTACGCGGGTCTGCTGACGGGGGATGTGCGAGGCCTGCGGGTTGGGGTCCCAAAGCAGTACTTCGCCAACGGGATGCAGCCGGAAGTGGAGCGGGCCGTCGGCGCCGCCATTCGAAAGCTCGAGGAGCTGGGAATGAAGGTGGCGGAGGTGTCGCTGCCCAGCTCCGACTATGCGATCCCGACTTACTATCTGGTGGCCACGGCCGAGGCGAGTTCGAACCTCGCGCGTTATGACGGCGTCAGATATGGGCTGCGCAAGGGAGAAGAGGGCGGCCTGCTGAACATGTACCGCCGTACCCGTGCGGCCGGCTTCGGCCCCGAGGTCAAGCGGCGCATCATGCTCGGAACCTACGCACTGTCGGCGGGTTATTACGATGCGTATTACCTGAAGGCTCTCAAGGCCCGCACGCTCATCCGAAAAGATTTCGAGCAGGCCTTCGAGAATTGCGATCTCATCGTTTCACCGACAGTGGCAACGACGGCTTTTCGCCTCGGTGAAAAGATGAGTGATCCTTTGCAGATGTGTCTGACAGACATCTTCACGACCTCGGTAAACCTGGCAGGCCTGCCAGGCTTATCACTGCCGTGCGGCTTCGACGATGCCGGGCTGCCGATCGGGATACAATTCGTCGGCCGAGCCTTCGAGGAAGGCCAACTGCTGAACGCAGGGTATGCCTACGAACAGGCAACGGAATGGCACCGGCGCCGCCCCAACCTGTGATCATGAAATACGAAGCCGTCATTGGACTGGAAGTTCACGCCGAGTTGCTGACCGAGTCGAAGGTCTTTTGCGGATGTTCGGCACGCTTTGGTGCCCCGGCGAACCAAAATGTCTGCCCGGTATGCCTCGGTATGCCGGGGACCCTGCCGGTGCTGAACCGTCGTGCCGTTGAATTCGCCATCCGGGCCGGTCTCGCCACACCTCGCTGATGGCGGCGATACCCCTCTACTGCCGCCTCGGGATCAGGGTCTGCGCCTTTCCGACCGCCGTGCTTTCCGCCAATACGGACTTTCCGG
>CAZEWD010000201.1:0-6045 GCA_964515725.1 uncultured Binatia bacterium (SeqCode) | reverse complement strand
GTTCGGCTACCTCGTGGCGCAGCCTCCTTTGATCGAGCAATTGATGAAGGTGAAAGACTCCTACAATGTTTCCCGTCTGAGCATTGTGGCGGCTGCCGCGGCACTCGATGACTACGAGTGGATGCTGGAAAATGCCCGGCGAATCCGTGCCACACGAACGCGATTGACCCATGCTTTGCGGGAATTACGCTATGAGGCAGCCGACAGCCACACGAACTTCGTGCTTGCCCGGCGTCGCGGAGAGGATCAACGGAAAACCTACGAGGGCTTGAAAGAGCGCGGTGTGCTCGTCAGGTACTTCGACACTCCCGAACTACGCGATGCGCTGCGGATCACCGTCGGCACCGAGGAGGAAACGGATGCGCTGCTGGCAGCCTTGCGCCAGATCGCCGCGACCTGAAAAGCGGCTTATTCCTCGTTTGCTTCGCCTTCCGTATCGATGAACGGCGCCATGCTGTTTCCATCCGTGGCTTCGGCGCTGGGGGCGTTTGCACCGGGTGTCGCCGGCTCCACGAAGTCCTTCGCTGTTTTGTTCAGCCGTGTCACCGCATAATCGCGCAGCTTGTATACCGTATGGGCCGCACTGGACTTCCCGTAATATTCGGCCGTACCATTCTCCGGTTTGTGTTCGCCAATGAGAATCGTCCCGACAGGTGTGTTGTTCTCGCCTGACAAGGTTACTGTGAGCATCGGTGATTCGAGTCCGAATGGCGCCAGTGACAATGGCTCGTCTGCGACAACCTCATAACCCTTCAACTCGCGCAGGTCGCCGATCCATTGATTGATGGCAGTAGCGGCTGGTTTGGCGTCGTTCGCTTCCACGTGCCAGCCCTGTGTATCTCCACCCGTGAGGCGTGTCGTGATGCCATCCGACTTGCGGATTTCTATGGTCCTCAGATTGCTCCGATCGAACGCGAGCAGAGTCTTGTCCCGGAAATCCCCGATCGACTTATTGAGATCGCGCCATACCCAGTCGCTCACGGCATAGACCGTATCTCCACGACGGACGTAGAATTCGGTTTTCTTGTCAGGGTTCTCAGCGCCAACGATCAGATCGATTTCAGCGGGATCCCCGGAAAGTGCCAGTGTGATCGTGAGTCGCGGCTCAGCGAAGCCATAGCGCGTGTCAACTGCGACGCTATCCGGGAAGTCGACGGCGCGCATGGTGCGCATGGTGGTCAGAAAGGATCGTATCGCACCACCGTCTGCCCGATATGCAGTGGGCTTGATGATCTCCCAGTCGCCACCCTTCCGCGCCAGTTGCAGGGCCTGGTCGGGGCGATGGAGGGTGATCCCCTGGACGTCAGCTTCACTGAAATTCAAGATCGTTTTGTCGCGCAGGTCGTTCACCTGCTTGTCGATACCCGATCGAAAAGATGCGTTCGTCAGCAGGACTTTTTTGTCGTCCAGCTTCTGGATGTACGTGTTGAAGCCGACAGGAGTATTCTTGCCGACGGCGACCGCCGGCAATTCCCTGTCTCCGAGCCGCACCTTCACCGTGACGAATGGCTTGTCCAGACCGTAGATTGCAGGGTCGGAATCCGCATCGGCAAGCTCTTTTTTGACCTCGCAATCCGAGATCGAATTCAGGACTCCTCTAACGGCTACCGGGTCCGCTTTCGCATCCAGAGGCTTCGTGATGTGCCAGGTCTCCCCTGAACGGTCCAGGGAGATCTCGCGATCCGCGTAAATGAGATCGAGATGGCTGACATCATCCACCTTGAAATCGAAAAGGTTCTTCTTTTTCGACTCCTGCTCGGCATGCGGGAGTTCGATCCAGTATACGTAGGCACCGAGACCGAGGAGGACGGCGAACAGGATCAACGTGGTACGAAGTCGCATGTTCAACTCATGAAACGCTGAAACGGGCTACTCGCGACGCCACCAGACTGTAATCCCGGCGATCAGCAGGAGCTCGGGAACCAGGAGAACCGTAATGTAGAAGATGATCAGGCTCTGGTCGGCACTGAACTGAACCCGTGAGGCACGCACGCCACGCGGACGGATCGAGACGAGATCACTCTGGCCGACGAGCCAGCCAACGGCATTCATCGCCAGATCCTTGTTGTAGTAAGTGCCATCGAACTCCCGGTTCTCGGCAAACTGACTACTGCCGAAAACGACGAGTCGGGTAGCGGCATCCTTGCCTGTCTCACCCTGTTTCGGGGCTTCCACCGCGACGGCCACCGAGACGGGACCTTTCTTGTCCGTGCTGGGGTCCAGAGTTGCTTCGCTCCGCTCGAAGATTCCAGCAACGTCAGATTCTGCCCAACTCGAGGCACTGGTCTTCACCAGTTCGGTCACAGTCAACGCTGGTTTGCCGGCCGTATCTGCCGTGACCGAACGTGTCATCGGGAAGCTGGTGCGTTGCTTGAAGTCCGCTGTGATTTCGTGGGTACCGTAACTGTTTGCCAGAGGTGTCAGACCGAGAGCTGGACCCTGGAAGAGGCGCACCACCTGATCGACAACGATATCGTCGCCAACCTTCACGCCCCATTTTGCCAGTAGAGGTTGTAGATCGGCGCCGCTGCGTGGAGGGATCAGAAATAACCCCCGACCTCCGTTCTCGAGGTATTTTTCGAGTGCTGTCGTTTCACTCTCGAGAAATGGTTTTTGTGGGCCTGCAACGACTACCACGGAACAATCCGACGGGACCTCGGCCATCGAGGCGAGAAGGATCTTCTTCACGTCGTAGTTCTCGTTCGAGAGGGCTTCCCGGAAACTCGACATTCCCCTGGGACTCTGTACGTCGTCAATGTCGGGCTCCCCATGTCCCTCGACCACACAAACCGTCTTGCGTGTGGTGCGCGTCACTTTGATCAGTGCATTCGTCAGATTTTCTTCGTTCGGTTGTGTAACGCTCGTCGTCTCCTGGCCGTATTCCAGACGGACCGTGTTGTACGACTTGATCTGATACTTCTCGGCCAGCTCAGGCTGCTTATCCGGATCGATCAACTGAAATGAAACCTTCGGGGAGTAGCGTGCATAGTTGGCGAGCAGGTCGCGCAGCTCAGGATTGACTCCACCCTCCACGAACGCATCCATCTTCAGATCTTTGTCCAGATTCTTGACGACATTGATGGTCTGCTCGGAAAGGCTGTAGACGCCTTGTTCGGTCAGATCGAACCGCTTGCTGTGGCGTGCACCGAGATAGTTCAGAATGATCAGGACAGCCACGAAGATCACTGAACCGACGATGACGTTGGCACCGTATCGTGTCGAACGTTCGCTGACGACGTTACGGATCTGTTCCACCCCGGCGCTCAAGTAGGCGATCAGGCAGAAAAGCCCCACCACACCATTGGTGGCAATGAAGGCGACATCGATGATCGTGCGTCCTCCAGTGAAGGCTCCAGCGATGAGAGCGAACAGAATGAGGACGAGACCGATCAGTCCCAGGAGTGAATTCGTGCGACTCACGGCTTATCTCCAGCGGACCGACTCAACGGAGCGGTGCGTAAGGAACAGAGCCAGGACGATTACACTGAGGAAGTAGATCACATCCTTGGTTTCGATCACGCCGCGAACCATCTCCGAGAAGTGTTCGGTAAGTGAAAGGTATTTCAGTACGGCAGCCATCGTAGGACCGGCAGTTTCTGCCGGCCAGGAGATCACATAGAAAAGCAACAGCGTCACCAGACAGCTCACTGCGGCAACGATCTGATTGTCCGTAAAGGAAGAAGTGAGGAGACCGATCGTCGCAAAACAAACGGCAAGAAGGAAGAGTCCGAGGTAGCCCGCCGCGATGATTCCCGGCTCCGGATTTCCGTAGGCAATCAGAATGAGAGGATAGATTCCGCTCAGTCCCAGCATCACCAACAAAAAGGCCACCGTACCCAGAAACTTGCCAACGACGATCTCGGCAATCGACAGGGGCGAGGTCATGAGCAGCTCATAAGTGCCGGCGCGTTTCTCCTCTGCAAAGCTGCGCATCGTGATGACGGGAATGAGGATGATCAGCACCACGGAGAGATTGCCGAGCAACGGCGCAATCACCAGATCATTGAGGTTCAGGCGCGCCTGCATCTCGGGATTACGCATGCTCATGTAGATCTGGACGAGAAAATTGAAGCGGTTCAGCAGGTTGAAGAAAAACCAGCCTCCGAGCAGCATGAAGCCGGTGAGGACCACGTAGGCGATGGGCGACACAAAGGCCGAGCGAAGCTCTTTGCCCGCAATGGTGAAGGCGTTCTTCATGGGTTCGCTTCCTCGGATGCGGATTGCGCCGTTGCCGTGTCTTTGGTGATGTACTGCAAGAAAACCTGTTCCAACGATGTTCCTGCGGTGAGGTTCGACAGCAGGTCTTCTACGACGATCCGGCCCTGGTTGATGATCACCACTTTGTCGCAGAGTTGTGTAACCTCGGGCAGGATGTGGGTCGACAGGATCACCGTGCGCTCCCCCGACAGGTCCCGGATCAGGCTGCGGATATCGATGATCTGTCGTGGGTCCAGACCGATGGTCGGCTCATCGAGAACCAGCACAGCCGGGTTGTGAACCATGGCCTGCGCCAGACCCACGCGCTGGCGATAACCCTTCGAAAGATGTCCGACCACCCGGTGGCTGACGTCCGCCAGTGCACATGTGCGTAGCACCCGGTCCACCGCCTCCGCCGTTTCACCCTTCGAAACCCCGCGAATCTGCGCGGCAAAGCGCAGATAGGAGAGTACCGTCATGTCGTTGTACAGTGGCGGACTCTCTGGCAGATAGCCGATGCGTTTCCGGCATTCGTGAGATTGCTCGAAAATATCGAACCCGGCGACTTTCACGGTGCCGCTGGTAGCCGGCATGAAGCCGGTGATGATGCGCATCGTGGTGGTTTTGCCGGCGCCGTTCGGTCCGAGAAATCCCAGGATCTGGCCTTTTTCCGCCGTAAAGCTGATGTCCCGAATGGCCGTCAGCTCACCGTAGCGTTTCGTCAGGTTACGAACCTCGATCATCGGCGTCCTGTGACGTGAATCTCCGGAAGTTATTCGAAACAAAATTGCATGTTTCGGGTCGCGGCATTTAGCGACGCTACTCGTTGATGTCAACGAAACGCTACGCTGCCATGCTTCCACGGGGTGACCTATGGGGCGGGCGGCGCTGCCGTCAGGGCTTTACCGGCTGCCTGTAGGCCTCTCCACACAGGGGCCGATCGCCTCTCGGAATCACAGGCACGCCTGATGATCGCTTCGAAGGCGGTCAGGCGGGACTGAGGCGCTTCTCGGTCGCGGTGGGCGAAGGTGTCAATCCGCGGACCACGCGGACGATCTCTTCGATGATCGGCTTGAGTTCCTCGGCGGCGGCGCCTTCCGACGGTGAAAATTCAACGCCCAGCCGGGAGCGCTGATCCTGTGTGCCCAGACGGAAACGAACGGCCAGGCCCTGCTCGGCCGGTCCTTGGAGGTGGACCTCAGCGCATGTGGCGGACGGCCACTGCAAGGTCTCGACGTTCCATCCGGGAACGGTGAAGCGGCCACGCAATCGGTTCACCATGGCGGCAACACGCTGGCGACCGCGTGCCAGCAGAGCACGGCGGCAGGCCCGTTCGGTGGCGTTTTCCGCCAGACGCGCTTGCACACCCGATATCGCCAGCTTCTCCTGAACCCAGTGGAAAAGCTGCAGCAGACGTTCCGCTGAGATGTTCGAATCGGCATTGGCTTCCACCTCGAAGTGAGCCGCCTGGAGGACCGGAGCATCGCAGCGTCCCGGTGCGAGAAATCGCAACTCGACCGGGCCGCCGTCGGGTGGCTGAAACTGCATTTCGACCATACGACGGCGGTCTTCACTGATTTCACGTACCAACTGCCAATCGGCGGGCGCCTGAGTCCTGCGCAATGCCACCAGAGCAGACTCCATACGCAGGACGAAGTTGCGATAGTGCGGGTCACGCTGGGCCAGCCCTTCGAGCGTCAACGGCTTGAATTCATCACTTCCGTGCAACTCGAGGTAGACGCGGAAAATGCCTGTGCAACGGGAACGGAAAACGCAACCCTCGCAGTCTGGCAGGTGGTTCCGCAGCGATGCCTGCCAGACGTACTTGTTCATCTCGTCCTCGAGACC
>CAZEWD010000200.1:0-6080 GCA_964515725.1 uncultured Binatia bacterium (SeqCode) | reverse complement strand
TCTCTTTTTTTCGAATTGCGGGGCGATAGGGCTTTGAGGTGGGATTCGACTCGTTCTGTTTCGGGCCTGCTTCCTACGGGCAGGCGCATTAGCACTGCCATACTCGATTTGTCCAGTTCCGGCTAGAGACCGCCCGCAGAATCTTGGCGGAGGTGATGCAACGGCGGCAAACCGGTGACCGGCGGGATCCGCCTCACAACATCTCGATGACCATCGGTTCCCGGCGCGTGAAAGCGTAGAGCTGGGCCGGGCGGTGTGGACCCCGCCGATGCCGGTGCAGGGGTTTCAAGATACCGAGGACATGCAGCTTCTTGCGAAAATTGCGCCGGTCGAGGCGCCGGCCCAGGATGAGTTCGTAGACCTCCTGCAACTCACCCAGAGTGAATTCACCCGGCATCAGGCTGTAGACGATGTTGGTGTACTCGAGCTTGGCGCGCAACCGCTCCAGGGCGTGCGCTGCAATCAGGTTGTGGTCGTACGCCAGCGGTGGCAGGCCGACGACGGGGAACCAGCACAAACGTGCATATTTGTCGTTCGGCTGGGCACTGCCCTTGCCGGGGACCAGAGCGAAGTAGGCAATCGACACGACATGCGCACGAGGATCACGTTTCGGGTCACCGAAGGTTCGCAACTGTTCGAGGTAGACATCGGAGATTCCCGTTTGCGCCCGCAGCTCACGGATCGCCGTCGCTTCGGGTGTCTCGCCAAGAGGCACCAGGCCACCCGGAAAGGCCCAGGAACCGGCGGCTGGCCCTTTCTTCACCTCGACGAGCAACGCCTGCAGCGCACCGTCACCAATGGTGAAGATGACCACGTCGACAGCGACAAGTGGAGTCTTGCGAAGCGACGCGGATCTCAGGCCTCGAGCGGTCATGAACCAGGGGACTCGATGGGTCGCATTTTCGCGAGAAGGAGGTGCACGCCGATCTGACGCGTTTCAGCAGTCCGTCCGAACATCCCACATCCGAGTTGTCAGGCCGGCTCCCACGGCGCTGCGTCCTCAGCTCAGTTCGAGCATCCGCCGCAGGGAGCGTTCCGCCCCGGCCCGGACTTCCTCGTCGAGAACGATCTCGTAGCGCATTTCTTCGAGGGATCGCGCCGTGCTGTCCAGAGTGATCATCTTCATGAACTGACAGAGCTTGCAGGCCTTGTAGAAATGCTTTTCTGGGACCTCGAGCAACAACCGATCGGACAAGCCGCACTCCGTAACGACAACGAAATCGGTGGCCTCACTTTTCTTGGCGTAGTTCACCATGCCGCTCGTGCTCAAGACGGCATCGGCAATCGCCACCACATCGGCACGGCATTCAGGGTGCACGAGGATCTTCGCCTCCGGCAGGCCTTCTTTGACGCGCATGATGCTCTCCGGCGTGATCTGATGATGCACGTAACAGTTGCCATTCCAGGAGATGACGTTCTTGCCCGTCTCGCGTTGAACGTATTCGCCCAGATGCTGATCGGGAATGAAGAGGATGTTGTTGGTGGGCAGCGCGTTGACGATCTTCACGGCATTGGACGACGTGACACATACGTCCACGATCGCTTTTACTTCTGCGGAGGTGTTCACATACGCCACCAACTGGAGATCGGGATAGACTTTGAGCAACTCATCGCGGCGATCGATCAGATCTTCGGCCGTCGCGCTGTCGGCCAGGGAGCAACCAGCGCGCAGATCCGGCAGGAGCACCGTACGGTCCGGATTGAACACTTTGGCGGTTTCCGCCATGAAAAGTACACCGCAAAAGACGATCACTTCGGCATCCACGGTGGTGGCACAACGTGCCAGCTCGAGGGAATCTCCGACGAAATCGGCGACTTCGAAAATCTCGGGTCTCTGGTAATTATGTGCCAGAATGACAGCGTTGCGCTCTTTCTTGAGGGCGTGGATCCGCTTGATCGTCGTAACCATTTCAGCGCACGCCTCAGGGCCATAGGCCCGAGGCAACCCCAGACGAGCGAAAAGCTCGGTCAGTTCTGCGGCACTCTTTTCAGCGATCTGCTCCATGATATCTCCCGGAGAGGAATTCTCTTGGTTTTTGTAATACGTACACATCTGCGGATCGTTGGTCAATCCTCCCCTTTCGCATCACGGTTTCGGGATACGCACCGTCTTGCTGATCATGAGTGTTCCGGAGACGGCGAACAGGAGGGTGCTCCAGTGAAACGGCACGCCCAGGATCCGCGCCGCTCCGAGAAGATCGTAATGATTCAGAATCACCAGAATGCCCAGTGGAATGATACTCGTCGGAATGGGCGTCCCTTCGAAATACTCGACCTTACCGGTTTCGGCGGCCATTGATTCTGCTGTGATGTTGTAGCGCGCCAGGCGACTCAGCCCACAGACGGTGAAGTAGATCAACATCGCCTGGTCGAGACCATGGCGCAGGCCAATCCCATAGGCGATCGCTGCGGGCGCAACGCCGAAGGAGATCACATCCGCCAGCGAATCGAGCTCTCGCCCCAGCGGCGACGACTTGTACCGCCAACGTGCGATCCGCCCATCCAGAACATCGAAAATGATCGCCAGGGGAATCAGAGCAACCGCCAGGGCCAGGTGCCACTGCGCGCGATCCTCCACGAACTGAATGGCGTGGAAGACGGCGGAAACCCCGCAGCACCCATTGGCGATGGTGAAAAGATCGGCGAGGTGGAAACTGCGGATCATCGTGAAGTGTGGGCGGCGAGGTTGGCGGATCATACGTGCGATGTCTCGGCTCCTGCTGGTTCCCTATCGTGAAGTCGCTTCTCAGCCGGATGACATCGCCTCTCTGCGCGAGCGTGGTCATCGGCTCCCTGCCTCGGTCGAGCCCCGAGTACAACACCGGTACACTGTCTCTCGGCTTGGAACAATCGGATCGTGAAGTTGACCTGGCTTGTCGGACACCTGAATATCCGGGAGACTGCGATCCAGGATTCCCATACACGATTGCAAATTCAGTGCTGGTCACAACTCCCTACCGCCGGTTTCGTAGCGCCCCGGCCCGGGTTACCGCACCAGATCCTGTAGATTGCATCGAATAACCGGCACACGAACATCTCGACCCATGGTGACTGGTTCATCTCGGCTCTTTGCCCTTCTACAGCCTACGGGTGTGTGCCGGAATGTGTTCCATTCCCAGATGCCTACGCACCTGTCATGACCATACCATCAAGGTCGATGACAATTTCCCTTCGTAATAGCCAGGCACAATCTCCACATCCCATTCGCCGTACCATTACTTCCAATGCCCCTCTTTTGGGTACTCCGCCTACCGTCGAGTCAAATAGGGAAACGGAGGCATTCGTCAACCTCATCTACTCCCAAGCCCATCGGGCATCCCCATTCCTAAGAATGTCGATTTAAATTCTTGAGCTTTTTTCCCAGAAGACGTAGACGCGTAAGAAAACCATCCGAAGGGGGTCTCACGATGAATGCGAACCGGCACTGTACAATCTCAATGTCCAGGTTTTGCAATCTGATCGATTTTGCCTGGCGCCATACGGGTATTGCGTTGTTCATTGCGCTTGTCCTTGTGGCTCGTCAGGGCTGGGCCGACGTCAGACTGGTCGATACAGCGGGCAGCGACACGGGCGATTGCACGGGCACGCCCTGCCTGACCATCAGCTACGCGATCAGCCAGTCCAACAACGGCGACACGATCCAGGTAGCGGCGGGCACCTACACGCTCTCCGCGACGGTGGATGTCAACAAGTCCGTCACGCTACTCGGTGCTCAACACGGAGTCGACCCCCGCCCTCACGCGAATACGACTCGAGTCCCCGAGTCGGCAAACGAGAGTATCGTCGATGCAGCATTCACCCTACCCAACGCGTTCATGATCAACGCAGATAACGTGACCATCGACGGTTTCGAAATTCGCAAAATTACAACAGGGGCCCACATCAACAGCCCGGACAATGTGACGTACGACAACGCACAGATTCGCTACAACATCATACACCACACCGCCGGTAACAACGGCAACGGCATCCGTTTCAAGCAGATCACGAACAGCATCGTTGAGTACAACGACATCTACAACGTCTATCATAGTGCTGTCACCACAGCCGGTGGTGACACGGCGAACTCCCGATATGCGAAAGTGCGGTACAATGAAATTCACGACCTGGGCTCGGGCGGCTCGACCAACGCAGCCATCTACGCATATTCATTGATCGCTTCGGATATCGACGTCACGATCGAGGGCAACAGAGTCTACAACCACGCTGGGGACGACGCCATCAAAGTAGGGGCCAAGCAGGGACAGGACCGGGCGAGGACCGGCGGTTCCGTCATCAACAACATCGTCTACACCACGGCACAGGACTGTATCACGATCAACGCCAGCAACACACTTGTACAAGGCAATGAAGTGTACGGCTGTGGGGGAAACAACGCCCCCATCTATGCCGAGCATGCGAACACCGGTGTGATCGTGAAATACAACAACATCCACGACAATACTTCCGCCACAGCGGCAATCCTTCTGGGCGACATGGCTGCCCCATCACCCACCGGACACATCGTCCAGTTCAACCGGATCCAGGACAACACAAAAAACCTGATCCTGTTCAGGGATATTACGGGCGGCACAGCCACGCTCGATGCATCGACGAACTGGTGGGGCGCCAACGATGAGGCGACCGTTTCGAGTCGTGTCAAGTCGATTGCCAAACCCAGTACACCCACCACGTTCCGTGTCGACTACACGCCGTGGATCAACGATGGCACGGACACCGATCCCCTAACCCCCGGATATCAGCCCGATCTCACCTCGCTTACGGTGGCGCCCGCAACGGTTACCATCCAGACGGCTCCGGCCGATCGCATTCAGGAAGCCGTCGATCTTGCGCAAACTCCGGGCATCGTTCAGGTGCTCGCGGGAAGTTACTCGGAGTCTTTCACCGTTGCCAAGGCAGTCAATGTAGAACTCGCTTCCGGGAGCATCGTCACTGGAACCGCAGGCATCAGTACCGGCGGCTCATTGACGGGTCTCGGCAACGTGTCGGGTGGCGCCACGGTTAGCGCCGGTGGTCATGTCGCTCCGGGGTTGAATCCCGGTACAGGCATATTGGGCGTCGGGAACGCCACCTTTACCAGTGGTGCCTCTTTCGATGTGGAGATCAACGGCACGAATGCGGGGTCCGACTACGATGTGCTGAGCGTCTCAGGAACTCTGGATCTGGGCGGAGCGGCATTGAATCTGACCCTCGGTTACCAGCCGATTACGGGAGACGCATACACGATCATCGATAATCAGGGTGGTGCAATCACCGGGACTTTCTCGGGACTTCCGGAGGCTGCATCATTCCCGTTCGGCGGCCGCCAGTACCAGATCACCTACGTCGGCGGTGACGGCAATGACGTCGTCCTGACCGATCAGGGTGCTGTGCCACCCACGTTTACTCCGACAAATTCACCGACGGACACACCCACGGAAACGCCGACATCGACCGCCACGGACACGCCCACTATGACGCCGACACCAAGCGCAAGTCCAACGATCACCGCCACTGCCACTCCAACCGCACACGGCGGCTGCGCACATGTACCAGCAGTAGGTTGTCAGGTGCCGGTGGGACGCTCGGCTTTTGCGATCCATGACCGGGTGGACAATGCCGCAGATTCCGTCACGTGGAGATGGACCGGTAAATCAACGGTGGTGTTGTTGAACGAGCTGGGTAATCCGCTCACTTCCACACGATACAGCCTGTGCGTTTACGATGAGACTGGCGGCGTGCCTTCCCTCGTTCTCGGGAGCCAGGCGCCGGCGGGTGGAACCTGCGGTTCGAAACCCTGCTGGAAAGCGACAGCCAGTGGTTTCCGATATCAGAACAAATCCGGCCTTCCCGATGGAATCAAACGCATATCGCTCAATGCAACCGGTCGAAGGAGCGCCTCTGCCCGAGTGATCGGACGTGGCCTGAACCTGCTATTGCCGGCACCGGCAAACCCGGGATTCCTCCATCAGGATACGCGCGTGATCGTTCAGTTGCAGAAGAGCGATGGACCGGAATGCTGGGAAGTCTCCTATACCGCACCCGCGCAACGCAACATGCTGCGGTTCTTCCGAGACCGCTATCGACCATAAGCGGTCCGA
>CAZEWD010000199.1:0-6135 GCA_964515725.1 uncultured Binatia bacterium (SeqCode) | reverse complement strand
GTGCTTTGCCTGACGCTCATCGAGATTCCGAACCACGTCAGAAACAAGATGCCGGCGGCGGTCTGCGCCAGTCTTGGTGAAATTGTGATCCGGAAACTGGGCAGCTTGGATGCCGCAATGGACAAGAGATGCTGATATGGCCGCTCTTCGCTGGCCCATGCCAGCGCCACCAGGATTCCAATGTCTGCCAGGGCGAGCGCGACGCGCACCACCACGGGCGGCCACACAGACCAGATATATTCGAGGATCAGTGCCTCCGTGAAAACATGCGCAACGTACACGAGCAGACTGTGGCGGCCGAGCAGCCGTACCCATCCTTCCAGCCGTGTTCCGAACCGGAGCACTGAGAAGATACTCGACCAGGCCAGGACGGCATTGACGGTGACGATATACCAGAGCACGGCGCCCGGCTGGAGCGGCGTCTTGCCGTAATCGAGTGGCGAGAGACGCCGCAACAGATCGACGCCGAACAGGTCTGGCCCATGCACGTCGAGGAGCACCACTCCGTAGGCGACAAGCGCCAGCACGCCCCATGTGAACCTCGAGTGTAGAGGAAGCGCCGCATCCGCCTGTCTTTGGTAAATGAGATCGCTCACCAGGCCGAGGCAGAAAAGGAGTTGCCAGAAGGCCAGTGGAAAACCGAATGGCGGCCAGACGAACAGATCACCGCTGGTGACCGCTACGCCATAGAGAATGGCGCTAATGCACAGAAGAGCCAGACGGCCGAAGCGCCGCCGTATCTCGAAGAGCACGGGGCACAAGGCGAACGTGAGAACATAAAACAGGAGGATTCCACCCGTGATCGCTGGCCGCTGAAAGGCGATCAGTTGCTTGAGAGCTGTTGGAAAACCAGTGCCGGGATCGGCAGGGAAATTCCGTACGAGATCGAGGGCAGCGTACGCAGCGCCCGCGGCGGTATCCACGGCAAGCAGGTACAGCCCTCGCTTCAAACACCATGAATAGACGGACCATCGATCCTTCTGGCTGCGATCGACTCGACCACCGAAGATGACCGAAACACTCAGCCCTGCAAGGAAGACGAAACCGCCCGCTGCGAAGCGGGTATAGTGCTTGATCGCGCTGTCGAACGGTTCGGGAAATGCCAGACCGTTGTAGGCAAGGTGGACGAGTACGACACTGACCAGGCAAAGGCCTCGCCAGAGATCCAACCGGCCATCCCGCGATTTCGGTGCCTTTTGCTGTTGCACGAGATGATTCCTAATCGATTCCCGCTGGCGAGCAATACGTAAGCAGGTTGTGGTTGCGCAGTTCCTGTGGCTCCAAATCGAATACACTCGGAATGATGGGCCGCGTTTGCCTCGAAAGCCATCGTCCTTCCCCATCAGGGCAGAGGAGAATCAATAGTGGGAACGTCTCGTCCGCAGCACAGATCGGCCTCCGGTTTGTGACCTCGATTCGGGCCAGGTGTGTCGACCGGGGTCTGGCGCACGGGTATGACCGCACCTATCGATATAGGGAGCGCCGCGGGGTGGCGGGCAGAAAGGTGGTGGGCATGGATTTCTTCTTTGACCCCGTGGGGGTAGCTTTTATTGGTGCGACGCCGAAGCCGGCAAAAACGGGTTTTCGCATCCTGAAGAACCTGACCGAGGGATACAAAGGACCGATCTACCCAGTGAATCCGGCGTATCCCGAAATCGAGGGATTGCGATGTTACGCATCGGTGCTGGATGTTCCCGATCCCGTCGACCTTGCCCTCATTTTCACTCCAGCCCACACCGTTGTGTCAGAGGTTCGTCGCTGCGCGGAGCGTGGCATCAAAGGTGTGATCATCCAATCGGCTGGTTTTGCCGAAGGTGGCCCTGAGGGCCGGCGGATGCAGGAGGAGATGCGCCGCATTGCCCGTGAGACGGGTATCCGGCTGTGGGGACCCAACTGCATGGGTCTCGTGGATGCAACCCGGCGCCATGTTTTTTCCTTCGTGATGGAGACGATCTGGGAGAATGGCCTGATTCCCGGCAATATCTCCCTCATCGTGCAGAGTGGTTTTCTTGCGGCCGGCTTTCTTGTCGACGTCATGAGTCATGCCACGATGGGAGTGAGTAAGGCGTGCTCGATTGGCAACAAGGTGGATGTCGATGAGTGCGATCTGCTCGAGTACCTCCTCGAAGATCCGGATACGGCGGTCATCGGGATGTATCTCGAGTCGATTCTCGACGGCCGGCGCTTTGTCGATCTGTGCCGCAAGTCCACCAAACCGATCGTTCTGCTGAAAGGAGGTAGGACAGCGGCGGGTGCGAAGGCCGCTCTCAGTCACACGGCCAGTCTGGCCGGAAATGGCGCACTGGTGCGTGGGGCTCTGGCACAGGCTGGTGTCATCGAGGCCACTGGCTTCTACCAGATGTTCGATATGTGCCGTGCTCTCGCTCAATTTCCGAATGCCGATTCGGCTGGACGTGTTGCGGTCCTTTCGGGCAGTGGGGGTGCTGGGATCGTTGCCTCCGACCTGCTCAGCTCGCACGGTCTTCAGCTAGCTGAACTGTCCGAAGCGACACGCGAGAGTCTGGCAGACCTGTATCCAGAATGGATGCCCGTCGCCAATCCGGTCGATCTGTTTCCTGCCGTCGATCGTAGTGGCCCGAGGGCATTCGTCGAAGCGTTCCGCGCTGTCTGCGCGGATCCGAACGTCGACGGTGTTCTTTTCCACTTGTTGGTGGGTGGCGCATTCCCCCATGGCTACACACTGCTTGCGGAGATGGCGCGCGCTGCGGGAAAACCGGTTTTCTGCTGGCTCATGGGTTCGCGTGATGCCGTTGCGAGGGTGCAGCAGGAGGCGGTCGGCGGGGGTGTCCCCGTGTTTCGTGAGCTATCGAGAACCGTCGAATGCCTGGCTGCCGTCCTCCAGCGACCACCCCGTTTTCCTCTGGCAACGGAGGATGAGAGGAGTCTCGAGCTTTCTGCCGAATCTGCCGAGTTACTGCGTTCGGGGCAAGGTACCCTCGACGAACACGATGCGAAGCAGGTTCTGAGCGCTTGCGGAATCCCGGTGGTGGAAGAGCACGTGGTAGCCGACTCGCAGGATGCCGTGCGATGGGCTGAAACCATGGGTTTCCCCGTCGTTTTGAAGGGGCTGTCTCCGGATATCGTGCACAAGACCGAACGTGGTCTCGTGCGCCTGGGGATTACTGCATCGCCGGACGTGGCAGGGCAGTTCGAAGATTTGCGGCGGACCATGAACGGTAGTGGAAGAGTGCTTCTGCAAAGGCACGTGCGAGGTGATCTGGAACTCATTGTCGGGCTGGTGCGCGACGAACAGTTTGGACCATGCGTCATGCTGGGGTACGGCGGTGTGATGGCCGAAGTGCTCGGTGAGCCGGTCTTCGCGGTGGCGCCTCTGAGCGAAGCAGAAGCGATTGGAATGCTCGAACGGCTCAAACCACAGGCGCTGCTGCATGGTTTCCGGGGCGCCGAGCCGGTCGACGGCAAAGCCGTGGCGCAGATTCTCATGCGTCTTGGCGACCTCGGACTCAGATACCCGCAGATCCGCGAAATCGACATCAATCCGTTGATCGTAACGAATGGGAAACCGGTGGCGGTGGACGCATCGGTGATTCTGGAGAGAACGACACCAGAAAAAGCTGAGGGTACGCGTCCCGGAGATCAGGTTTCGTGTTGAAATTCTGCCATGATCCGGAGAAACAGACATGGATCTCCCAGATGGGTGGTTCCATACGCGACAGTCGCACGACCGATGTAATCTCCCGATCAACGGATCTGGCGCGGCTGAAATTGACCCGCCGCCGGCAACGGGGTTAGGAGCGCATGCCGGTTTGGCGTGGTAGGAACGGATCTTATTTCGAAGAGGAGTGTTGGCATGCTGGGTCCTTCGTCCTGGATGACGCCCGATGTTGAAGAGTATCGCGAACAGGTGCGCCGCTTCATTGCCGCGGAGCTCACCCCGCACGAACAGCGTTGGGCACAACAGCAGCGGATCGATCGCGAGATCTGGAACAAAGCAGGGGAGTTGGGCATGCTGTTGTCCGATATCCCGTCCGACTACGGGGGATCTGACGGAACCTTCGCGCACCAGGCGGTGATGGCCGAGGAACTGGTCTATGCGGGGAATTCGTGTTTCGGCACCGCGGTCCATGCCATCGTGGGCAAATACATTCTGAATCAGGGCACCGAGGCACAGAGGAAGTATTTTCTGCCACGTCTCGCCACGGGCGAGTTAGTGGGTGCCATCGCAATGACGGAGCCCGGAGCCGGCTCCGATCTTCAAGGTGTGCGTACCCGTGCCGAACGGCAGGGTGATTCCTGGGTGATCAATGGTGCCAAAACGTTCATTACCAATGGCTACCATGCTGATCTGATCGTTCTTGTTGCGCGCACGAGTGAGGCGCCCGGAGCCAAGGGGATCTCCCTTCTCCTCGTGGAAACACGCAATGCACCGGGCTACCGCGTCGGCCGCACCCTCGAAAAAATCGGCCAGAAGGGGCAGGACACCTGCGAGTTGTTTTTCGAGGATGTGCGCGTTCCAGCAGATGCCGTGCTGGGCGGCGAGACCGGGCGGGGTTTTTATCAACTGATGACGGAATTGCCCTACGAGCGTCTCTTCATCGCGGTCACCGCGGTTGCGGCCATCGAACGAGCGGTGTGACTGACGGTAGACTACACACGCGAGCGCCATGCTTTCGGCAAGCCACTCATCGAAATGCAAAACACCCGTTTCGTGCTCGCCGATGCCAAGACCCGTGCCGTTGTGGCGCGTACCTTTCTTGATCGCTGTATCGAAGCGCTCATTGCCGGCAAACTGGATGCAGCCACTGCTTCAATGGCGAAATATTGGACCACCGACCTGCAATGCGCCGTGATCGACGATTGTCTCCAACTCTTTGGTGGTTACGGCTACATGCTCGAATACCCCATTGCTCAGATGTATGCCGACGCCCGCGTCCAACGCATCTACGGCGGCGCCAATGAGGTCATGAAAGAGCTGGTCGCGCGGACGCTGTGACCCTTCGGTCGAGTACTGGCCCTCGACTTCGGGGCACATCCCGTTTGCATTTCCTGCCGGTATCCTACGGTAGAAGGCGAGGCCGTGTCGTTGCAAAGTCGGGCAGGAGCATGAAATCGCTCACGGGAGAGCCGCGTCGTTTTTTTCCCACAGGTTTGTCGTGGTCCTGGCGAAATCCGATAGGTGCGGTGTTGCTGCTGACACTTTGCGCCTGCTCGCCCTATCAACTGGTGAGATATGTTCTTTCGCCCGATGTGCCCCGATTTGCCGACGGCGATCGAATCCAACTCTCCGGCCTGGAGGATTCGGTCGAAGTAGCGCAGCGCGAGGATGGCATGTACCGCATTCGTGCGGCGAACGAACGTGATGCTGCCCTCGTAGAGGGCTACCTCATGGCACGCGATCGGATGGCCCAGTTGGACCTGTTCCGCCATCTTGCCCGTGGTGAACTGGCGGCGCTCCTGGGCGATCGTTCGTTCGGCGAACGCACGAGCCTCGAGATGGACGTTCTCAACCGGTTCCTCGGTTTTCGCGAGCAGGGAAGCCGTCTCTACGGGATGACTTCTACGCACGAGCAGGCGGTCATCGATGCCTTCGTGCAGGGGATCAACCATTGGATTACCGAAAAGCATTTATCTCTCGAACACCGCCTCCTCGGGATTACGGAGGTCCGCCCATGGACGGTGGAGGACTCGTTGGCGATCTATGCCATGCTCATGCACGGTCTGAGTGCCAACGCCGACAGGGAAATCCGGCGGCTGGTGATTGCCTGCCGGTCGGGGCTCGATGCGATGGAGCGCATCTGGCCGACGGATATCGAGTTCACCGACACGGTGTTGCCTGAGCAGGACTGGCGGATTCAGGAATATCCATCGGCGCCCGCAGTGGTACCGGAAATGGCATCCGAGCTGGCGGACCTGTGCCCAAAATCGGCCAGACAAACCAAAGATGAGGCCGGCCACAATCGGCGAACGACGAATGCATACGCCAGTCTGTTTCGTGCGGGAACGACAAGCTGGAAATCCGGTGTTGGGGCAGTTCCCGGCCTTGGTGACCTTCTTTACGATGGTTGGTCGGCCAGTAATAGCTGGGTCGTTGGTGGTTCCCTGACGGCATCGGGGAAGCCGGTTCTGTCGAGTGATCCACATCTACCGCATATG
>CAZEWD010000198.1:0-6145 GCA_964515725.1 uncultured Binatia bacterium (SeqCode) | reverse complement strand
AGGACGGCAGATTGGACTGAGATCTCCGCAATTCGGCTAAACCCCCTCGAACTCGAAACGACCAGCGCCATGTGCGGAATTGCAGGTATCCTCGAAAACGAAGTGAGCGATCGAAGCCGGCTCGATCTGGAGTCGATGGTCTCCAGCCTGGCGCGGCGCGGCCCGGATGGAGCGGCAACGCTCGAGCGGCGGAATGCGCTTCTGGGACACCGTCGGCTTTCGATCATCGATGTAGCGGGTGGAGCACAGCCCATGCACTCTCCAGAAGACGACATCTCTCTTGTCGCCAACTGCGAGATCTACAACCACCACGAATTGCGCAAAGAACTCGAATCTCTCGGTTACCGCTTCCGCACACGCAGCGATGCAGAGGTGATTCTCCATGGTTACCGGGCTTGGGGTGCAGGGGTCGCTGCGCGTCTGTCGGGGATGTTTGCGTTCGGCGTGTGGGACGGTGCCCGCCGCCAACTCCTGTTGGTACGAGACCGCATGGGGCAGAAACCTCTCTACTATGCTCGCGCTGGCAGCCGCTTTCTGTTCGCTTCGGAGCCGAAAGCCATACTCGCCGCGCTGCACGAATCCCCCCGAATCGAGCCGGAAGCCCTGTGTCGCTATCTCGTGTTCGATTTCGTACCCACACCGTGGTCCATCTTCAAAGGGATCCACAAGCTGCCGGCGGCCTCCTGCCTGGAAGTGCAGCCTGCCGGCGAGCCTCGAATCTCGACGTATTGGAGTCTTCCACTTCCTTCACGGCCGGGACCTCCGGAAAAGGAGGTGATCCAAGAGATTCGCGAACGTTTCGATCGTGCTGTCACCAGACGGTTGATGAGCGATGTGCCCATCGGCCTCCTCCTTTCGGGAGGCCTGGATTCCACGCTGGTGGGGGCCGCGCTGGCACGCCACGGGACACGGCTCGAAACATTCTCTCTTGGTTTCGAAGAACCCGAATTCGACGAATCGGGGATCGCTCGTGATGTTGCCCGCTGGCTTGGCACGACGCATCACGAAGAGCGATTCCATGCGCGAATCATCCATGACGCGCTGCCCGAGGTGATCGAGTGGCTCGATGAGCCGTTCGCAGACCCATCGGTGCTTGCCGTCCACGCCCTGAGCACATTCACAAGCCGTTCCGTGAAGGTAGCTCTGGCGGGAGATGGCGCCGATGAGTTGTTTGGCGGCTATGATGTCTTCCTTGCGGCAAAGTTTGATGATTGGACGCGCTGGGCAGGCGTGCTCCGGCCATGGGCACTCGAAACACTGGCTCGGATCATGCCCGTGCGGGAACAACATTTCAGCCTCGACTTCCGGCTGCGGCAGTTCGCGCGGGGACTGTGCACCGACCCACAGGCCCGACCCAGCGCATACACGATGGACATTGCGGTAGAAGAACTACGGCATCTCACAGGCCATCCTCCGGGCGACATTCTCCAGGAGGCCCGGAATGCAACCGCTCCTCTCGCGTCAGGAGCACTCGATCTGGCTTTCCGGGCGTACCTGCGGTTTTTTCTGGAATCGGATATCCTCTTCAAAATCGACCGGGCCGGGATGGCGCACGGCCTGGAGATCCGCAGCCCATTTCTCGACCACGAACTCATCGAATATGTCGTGGCGTTGCCGGGAGCCCTGAAAGTACCGGGACTCCGACGGAAGGGACTATTGCGGCTAGCCTTGGGTGGAGAAATTCCGAAATCGATTCTGAACCGACGAAAACAGGGTTTTTCGTTGCCCGTGGTACGTTGGATCAACGGAGAATTGCGGCAGTGGTTCGATGATGTACTGCTCGATCCTTCCGGCTACACGGACGGACTTCTCCGGCGCGAGGCCGTCGAGGCACTTCTGCAACGTCACCGCCGTGGCGTAGCGAACCTGCGTAAGCCGATCTGGAACCTGGCGATCTTGATGCTGTGGAAGGCACGCTGGATCCGGCCGATCACTCAACGACCAGACGCTTCACTGCACACAACTGCATCGCATGACAACGTGGGCCGGTAGACCCTCGATGTCGTGTCCCATCGATTCACACGGATAAAGCCACACCACGCGATTCGCTCGATCGATCCCCGGCGTGACCCACCCTGTTGTTCTCGCCGGTCGTTGTTCCACATTCTTCTAGAATTCCCGGAACTCGATGGTCAGGACGTCCTCATTGCGGTCTGATCCCGGTTGGCGATCGCCCGAAACAGAAATCTGCATCGTTCCCAGAAGTGCTTCTCTGAGTTGTTCGGCCGCCAGAGCATCCTGACGTTTTGCCGCCTCAAAAACCGCACCGGCATATTGTGCGGCATCTGGGCAGTCGTACCGGCAAGGATAGAAGGTGATGAGTCGGGCACGCCGATCGGCAGAAAGGTCATTGAGCCGGCCGAAGTATCGAACGGAAGCACCAGACGCATCTTCTGCGGCAACGAAATCTTCGTGTGCCGTGCCTCCAGCCGACCGGACATTCACACCGCGCCGCAGGCGCAAGACGAAACGCTCCACGCAACAAGCAGGGAAACCGAGGAGCCTGCCGAGATGCGTATGCAGCTCCGCTGCCTCCTTCCAGCAAAGACGGGCACCGTGCGGCGGCAGCAATGGAGCCTCGGCTTCGGCCAGATCCCGGGCTCGTTGTAGGTCTGGGGCAACGTAATAAATCAGGGCAGGTTCTCGCCCGGGGAATTCGACAGGCCGCTCGGAGCGGACGAGATGGAAATGTTCTTGCCGGACACGTCTCTCCAACTCTGCGGCATGCGTGCCGGTGACGGTAATGCGATTTCCCGGCTTGATGCCTGCTTTGAGAGCGATCCACTCGATATCGAGCATGGACGCGCCTTCCATTCAGATCCGCTGAGAGGAAAGAGGTTGCACCATGATTCAGCGTAGCGCCGTCTGTACGGACGGTGACGCGACATGACGTGGGCCGCCGAGCCGGTCGAAGGGAGCACCCGACTCTTCGAGAGCCTCTACGATCGAACGCGCAGTGCGCATGATTCCAATGGCATCATCGAGAGTGCAACCCGGAGTGGCGAGGCCAAGGAGAACGTCGCGGAAATTCGCCAGCATGCACTGGACGTCATTGCCACGCGGCTCGATGACACGCACACCCGACGAATCCTGTAACGTCGTCCTTCTCCCCTCACGCCTCCAGACACGACCCGATGAATGCACTGCCCGATCCTCGACAGTCAGGATGTCCTCTTCGGCTGACGCAAGGAAGTCGAGAAGGATCTCTGCATCGTGCGCACCATAACCAAGCTGTACGCGAAGTTGTTCGGGAAACGCTTCGCCACGAAATGAGACCCGACGGACTACACCCACACCACCACCGGCCGCGCGAGCCACCACGGCCACCACGTGGTAGAGAGTTTCGTACAGAGACGACCGATTCCAGGTACGGATCGAATCGGGGCTGGCTGGTGTGCGCCGCCACAGGTAGCTGATCGATTTCCTTTCGAACGGCAAACCGAAGATCTCGTCCAGACCTGCGGCATAGATCGAATTGTGTGCCGGAACGACGAGGGCGCCAGCAGCCCTGGCCGCCTCGGCCAGGGCGACAGCTTCCGCTTCGTTGCTCGCCACCGGCTTTTCCAGAAGCGATGGCAGGCCACGATCGATCGCCATTTTCGCCAATTCGAAATGTGCCGCCGTCGCCGCAGCGATGATGATCGCTTCCGGCCGCACCTCTTCGACGGCTTCGCTCGCCTGCGAGAATGCCGGACAACCGCCAAAATCGGCCAGATCGGCTTCGGGTGCGTGGGGTGACGCTACAGCGTCGATCGACAACCCACCGACCTCGCGCAGGTTGCGCGCCAGACGGCGGGCCTGCCTGCCTGTGCCCAGGAGCGCGATACGCAGCGGTCGCGAACGATGTGGGCTGAAATCGGCAAGTTCTGCCGGTACCGCGGCAATGTCGGGCGGACCCAGCTCGAGTTCCGGTGCGCGGATTGCAGGTGTGATACGATCGAACGAGGGAGGATCTCCCCATTCGAATTCACGTGTGCGGAGCATCCACTCCTCGACTTCCGCGTCTGTGAGTTTCGGACCGGGAATCGGCCGGATTTCATCGAGGCCGTACCTTGCCACGTAAGGGCGCCAGAGACCCGTACAGTAGTCGGAGAAACGGCATTCGTCGCAACCCGCTGCACGCTGCTTCTGAGGTCCATCTTCTGAAATCGCGGAATTCGAGAGTTTGATCCCATCGGACCAGGCGCGGAACTCATCGAGAAAGCAGAAGGGAATCCCCTGGCGTGATCCGATGCCGAAGGATTGCCGAATTTCGAGGGCCCGATAGAGCGCGCGCTTGAGGTGCGGCATGACGTCCGACAGGCGCGGCATCACCGAGAGATTGTCGAGCGCTTTGAACTGCGGTGTGACGAAGGCAAATGAAATGTTCACACGGCCACCGAACTCCCGATGCAGGAATTCCACGTAGCGGATCAGATAAGGGTAATTCTGTGCCGTGATCACGTGATTGGTCGACGTCCGGATGCCCGCATCCAGGAGGTTGTGAATGCCACGTACGGTGCGTTCGAAATCACCAGCCTTCTGCGTCATGCGCCGTGACAACGCTTCGTCGTGCGCATGTAGGGAGATGAACGCGTGTGTCAGCCCGGCATCGGCAAGCGATTTCACCTTCTGCGGTTTATCGAGGAGAACCGCATTGGAGACGAGTTCGATCTTGGGGATTCCGAGGCGCGAAGCGCAGCGGACATACTCGGAGAGATGCCGCGACAGGGTGGGTTCGCCGCCCGAGAACGAGACACGCTCGATGCCGCGTTGGGCTGCGCGCGCGATAGCTCGCAACATCTCACGGTGATCCGCCCAGACGTTGGCCGAAGTCTCGTTTGCGCTACAGAACGTGCAGTCCTGGTTGCAGTTGACGGTGGGACGCAGGACGAGGATCTCGGCGCGCGATGCAGCACGACGTTGCTCAGCCGTCCATACACGGCGTCGCGTCGTCCGTTGTGCATACATATCGACAGGCCGCTTCAGGTACGCCCTTAGCCCACGCGCGCCATGCGCCTGTGCATAGGCAGGCACGACCCCCGGACATTGAGGGCGCACCACGCAACGCGAGCATTCCTCCAGGAACACGGCATCGCGAAGTCGAAGTTTGCGGGACTTTGGGTTGAAGGCATATGCATCGTGCAGATCAGGAAAATCATGGAGGGCACAAAGCGGAATTGCATCCGGCGTCGTGAGTTGTACCTGAATGTGCTGTTCGCGACAGAATTGCAGGGCGCGAGCAAAGGCTGTACCGGCGGGGTCCCATGGCGATGGAGCGAGGACAGGCGGTACGACGTGGGGAAGGTAGAATCGGACGCGCCGCAGAGGCGTTGCCTCGTGTGTCCTGTAAACCGTTTCGAACAAATTCTGCAGCCGGAGCGGTAAGATCGGTACTTCGATCTCGACGGCCATTCCGTTGCTTGCAAGCTGCGCCATCCCCGAAAGCGTGGCCTGCAGTGCACCGAGGCGACCTGCAACCCGGTCATGCACGGCAGCCTGGTGACTGAAGACCGGTACGAGTACCGCATCGCCGCCCAAGCGAGAAAATTCTGCCGCTGAAATTGGGTCCGCGGCTGCCATCGCATTGGACCTCAGGACGATTTCCGCGAAGCCCGCCTGCCGGCCTCGTTCGATCAAAGAAGCCACTCGGCGGCTTCTTTCGGTAGCGCCCCGCAGCAGCAACTGGCGGCCGCCAGATTGCAGGACTCGATCGATCTCTGTGTCAGTGGAGGGTACAGCCCGGCAATCGCACAGCACACAGCGCAACTCGCACCTGCCACCGGCATGCAGCGTGGCGGTGCGCCGATTCGAGACCGTCGAACTACCTCCAGAAAATCCTGTTCCCATGGGAATGTGGGTCACTTCATCGAGACGATCCACCGAGCAATCGCAGGGGTATCGGGCGAGGTGCGTGTCAGGCTACCGGCAACCTCCACGAGCGCCGCCTTGCCAGAACTGTCGTGCGATTCGATGGTACTCGAATGAGGTGCCGGTATATCGGCCTGGAAAGGCCGGATCTCCGCATCACCATAATGTTCGACGTAGGAACGGCGTGGACCGAGACAATACGGGTCGAAGCTGCATTCGCGACAACGTTCAGGCTTGTAGAATTGGTCGCTCGCGTCCTCGCTCTCCTGGCGCGTGTGCTTCGCGGTGCCGCGGG
>CAZEWD010000197.1:0-6166 GCA_964515725.1 uncultured Binatia bacterium (SeqCode) | reverse complement strand
GGGAGGTTCACAATCAGGTCGGGTGTGCCCGGTACCGCAGCGATCTCGGCGTCGTTGATCCCAGGGCCACTGGTAGATATCTTCTTGGGATCGAGTGTGACGGTGCCAACTATCATCGGGCTAAGACAGCACGCGACCGAGATAAATTACGCGAAGGAATTCTCATTGGTCTTGGCTGGAAGTTACATCGGATCTGGTCGACCGACTGGTGGTTGAATCCGGATCGGGAGATGGAAAAGCTGACGAAAGTACTCGAAGAGACAATGTCTACCCCCCTCTGCACGGCACCTACTCCCACACCGCAACCCAAGGTCCCGAAAACGTTGAGCTCCCCGCCCGAGACAGTCACATCAGCAACACCCATCGCGGCTCGACCGGAACCCCCGGTACCACAACCCAGCTTGCCGAGGTACCAGCCCTACCAAGGGCTGTACTCCGTCGCCCAGCAGGAGACGTTTTACGAGCCCTACTCGATATCAGCCATTCAGCAACTGATCGTCGAGGTCGTGAACGCGGAAGGCCCCATCAGTCTCCGATTGATGGCACGACGAGTTTCTGCCCGCTGGGGATTCGAGCGAGTTCGCCAGAAAAGCATCGGCTATATCGAGAGACTGATCCCGAGAGACCAAGTAATCGTAAAGGCGTATGCTGAGGGGACCTTCCTGTGGCCGCGGGCACTTTCCCCGGACACTTACGAAGTATTCCGAATCCCTGACGAACGGAACCAGGAGTCCCAACGAGCGGTGGAAGACCTGCCGATCGAGGAAGTTGCAAATGCCGCGATCCACATTTTGAACTTACACGTGAGTGCTCCCACTGATGAAATCATCAGAGAGATGGCAAGAATCTTCGGATTCCAGCGAGTGGGGGGAACGGTCGAAAAGCGTATGCGGGCCGGGCTGGCGCACCTGGTGCTCCACGGAAAGGCCAAAGAGCAAGAAGGACGAATCGCCCTCTCAGCGCAGCCTGAATAATACCGGTCTTAACCTTTGCAGAACAGCACGCCCTGGCGCATATGGACGATGAAAATCAGTGTAGAGCGACGACTCCGACCCTGTTGATCCGGTAACAAACACAAACCGCGATGGATCACCGGCCTGCCACAGCTCCGATAGGCACCCGGCCGCTCAGTCATTCTCCGGAGTGATGATGTCCAGGCTCCGCCACAGATACCAGGATGCCACGGTGCGGTAGGGACGCCAGCGGCGGGCGACCGTCTCCATACGAGCCGGCTTGGGGAGATCCCGCATGCGATAGAGTCGTTGCATGGCCTTCCTCACCCCGTAGTCACCTACAGGCAGAATGTCGGGACGGCCAAGACAGAAGATGAGAAGCATGTGCGCCGTCCATTCGCCGATCCCATGTACCGTGGTCACTGCAGCAATGATCTCTTCGTCGCTGAGACGCATCAGCCGACGCTCATTCAATCGCCCTTCGGCAAACGCCGCAGCCAACTCCCGCAGGTAGCGTGCTTTCTGGCGCGAGAGTCCCGCAGCACGCAGCGACTCATCACTGGCCACGGCAAATTCACTCGGGTGTGGCACCTTCCCCCCATAGGGTTCGCAAACACGCCGGAAAACGGCCGCTGCCGCGGCTCCTGCAACTTGTTGGTACAGGATGGATCGAAACAGCGACGGGTAGATCTTCCCGGCCGGTTTCAGGGTGCACGGCCCGACCCGATCGATGACGAAAGCGAGTTTCTCATCGGAAGCGCGCAGGTGTGCCGTCGCTTTCTCAACCGTCTCCGGGAAAAACCGCCGAGCTACAGATGGGTGTTGTGGTCGATCAGACTTCGGCACCTCGGCTCTCTCCCTTCCTTTCAAAGGATCGGACGCGCAGAAACTCGGGACCAATCCGCTGGCGTCCCGCACATCGCAACCGTTCCTCTCCTGGCGTTGTTACTCACCGCCTCGCTGCACGTCCATACGCCGGCACCGAAGACTGTGCCTTGAACATGGCAGACATGCTCCGTAAAGAAGAGTCATCAGGTCCGTGATACCACGTTTATCCAGGGGAGATTCGTGTCCCACACAACGAACCGTCTCATTCATGAAACCAGCCCATACCTTCGCCAGCACGCACATAACCCGGTGGACTGGTACCCGTGGGGCGAGGAGGCCTTTGCGAAGGCACGAGCCGAAAACAAGCCGATTCTGCTGAGTATCGGCTACTCGGCCTGTCACTGGTGCCATGTCATGGAGCGTGAGTCGTTCGAAGACCCGGCGACAGCGCGGTTGATGAACGAACATTTCGTCAACATCAAGGTCGATCGGGAGGAACGTCCCGACATCGATCAGATCTACATGAGTGCGGTACAGGTCCTCACCGGACACGGGGGCTGGCCGATGACCATGTTTCTTCGCCCCGACGGTCAACCGTTCTACGGCGGGACGTATTTCCCCCCCGAAGACCGCCACGGCCTCCCATCCTTCCAGCGTCTCCTGCAGGCCATCGCTTCGGCGTACCGTGACAAGTCCGAAGAGATCGACAAGACGGCTGACCGGCTCATGCAGGCGCTGCAGCAGATGGATTCCGCACGGCCCGATGGAGATCAACTGGATCCGACTCTGGTAAGCGAAGCGGCACAGGCGCTTTCACGTTCCTATGACGAGACCAACGGTGGCATTGGCCAGGCGCCGAAATTTCCGAACGAATCCGTTCTCGATCTCTTCCTGCGCGTCTATGAGGCCAGCGGCCAGCAGCGGTACCTCGATATGGTCCTGCACACGTTACGGCAGATGGCGCGAGGTGGGCTCTACGACCAGATCGGTGGTGGCTTTCACCGCTATTCCGTCGACGAGCGCTGGCTCGTGCCCCACTTCGAGAAGATGCTGTACGACAACGCCCAACTCGTACCGCTGTATCTCAGCGCTTATCAGATCACCCGTGATCCGTTTTTTGCGCGGATCGCGAACGAAACCCTGGGGTACGTCCTGCGCGAAATGCACAGTCCGGAGGGGGGATTCTATTCGAGTCAGGATGCCGACAGCGAAGGAATCGAGGGCAAGTATTTCGTCTGGAAACCGGATGAAGTCCGCACATTGCTCGGCGAGGAAAAAGCAGAGATCGTCTGCCGCTATTGGGACATCAGTGAACACGGCAACTTCGAGCATGCAAACATCCTGCATGTGACACTCGAGTTCGAGCAGCTCGCGAAGCTCTTCCGGCGTGAGGTGGCAGAGATCGAAACCATCATCGCAGAGGCGCAAGGCAAGATGCTCGCCGCACGCGAAACGCGTGTGAAACCGGGGCGTGACGAGAAAGTCCTCACGGCATGGAACGGACTGATGATCAGCGCCTTTGCGCGAGCCGCAGCCGTCCTGGATTCGTCTCCGTACGCAGCGGTAGCGCGGACCGCGGTCGCATTCGTTGAAGAGAAACTGGCGCGCGGGGACCGGCTGCTCAGTGTCTACAAGGATGGTGTCGCGAAGCTCAACGGACACCTCGACGACTACGCTTTTTTCATAACCGCCCTGCTCGACGTGTACGAGTTGCTACAGGAAGAACGCTATCTCGACCGGGCCGTCGAACTGGCGGAATCAATGATCCGCCATTTCCAGGATCCACAGAGCGGCGGTTTCTACTTCACCAGCGACGATCATGAACAACTCATCGTGCGCAGCAAACCGGCATTCGACGGATCGATCCCTTCGGGAAATTCGGTGGCCTGCCGGGCCCTGCTGCGTCTCTACCACCTCGTCGAGGACACACGATATCTCAAGCAGGCCGAGCAGATCCTGCACCTCTATGCGAATCCGATGCGAGACCAACCGTTCGGCTTTGCGCATCTGCTCGGTGCGCTGGACTTCCTCACCCGCCAGCCCAAAGAGGTCGTGATCCTCGCGCCGGGCGGTATCGATGCGGCAACCGCGCTGCTCCGCCCCTTACGGCAGACATTCGTAGCGAACCAGACTATGCTGGTCGGCGATTCGAGCCGGGGAGCTCCACCGAAGAATTCCCTCTTCGAGGGGAAAACTCTGGTCGACGGCAAACCGACGGCCTACGTCTGTCACCGTCAAACCTGTTCAGCGCCGGTGACAACGTGGGAGGGTCTGGAACCGCTCCTGCACTGACGAGACGAGCAGCCTGCAGTCACCCCAGGGGGTAGAGGATCTCTTTCGTCACCTGGTGGCAGGCCTGTACGATATCATCTGGCAACCTGGTTCCCGCGGCAGCAAGACACGGAGCAAGTTGGTCTGGGTGCGTGGCACCAATGATCGTCGAACCGACGAAATCGTGTGTCAACGTCCAGGCAACCGCCAGCGTCGTCAGGGACATTCCCGCCTGTTCCGCAATCGCCTTGAACCGCCGTGTCGATTCCAGCGCCTTATCACTGAGAAATCGCCGCACCATGGCCTGAGTTCGCGGGCTGTATTCCGAGTACACGGTAAAACGGGCACCTTGTGGTCGCGCACCATCCAGATATTTGCCCGTCAGGACGCCGCCCCCCAGCGGACTGTACGGCAAGAGGCTGATCTGTTCCCGGCGGCACACCTCGGCCAGCTCATCTTCAAAGCGGCGATTGAGCAGACTGAAATTATTCTGGATCGTCTCGTAGCGGGCCAGGCCACGCACCTCGCTCATCCACCGGCTACGCGTGAGACCATAGGCGGTTTCGTTCGAACAACCGGCGTAACGCACTTTCCCCTGTGCGATGAGACGGGTCAGCGCCTCCAGGCATTCTTCGATCGGTACACCGCGATCAGGCCAATGGGTCTGGTATAGATCGATATAATCGGTCCCGAGCCGGCGCAGACTTCCTTCCACGGCTCGCAAGATGTGGTGGCGATCGAGTGAGCCCCGATTCTCGCGCACCGGTGTGATGAACCACCCGCCACCCGGACCGGCAACTTTGGTAGCGAGAAACACGGCGTCACGTGGTTTTCCGGCTAGCCACTTGCCGACGATCTCTTCCGAGCGTCCGGCCCAATGACGTTCCGGGGGCACGGGGTAGATCTCAGCAACGTCAATGAAATCGACCCCTGCCTCGTACGCTGCATCGAGAATCTGGATACTGGCGCTCTCATCCGCCTGATTTCCGAACGTCATCGTTCCCAGGCCGATCTCCGACACCACAAGGCCGGTACGGCCGAGCCTCCGGCGCTGCATCCTGTACTCCTTCCTACGAAATCTCAGGTCGAGGCTGTATCCGCCCGCGTACCGCCCCGTACACAAACGTCCATCCCGCAATGCTTTCGGGCCAGCGCAATGGGTTTGTCACGGCTGCAGCAGGCTCCTGGCACGCTCAAATATGCCGTCAAACATCTCTTCCGTGAGAAAACCTGTCTGTGTGTTGCGTTGACTCGGGTGATAACAACCCAGAAGGGTGAAACCAGCAATCTGAATCGACACTCCATGCCCGAATTTTGGCCGTGGACGGGGAATCGGTTCGCCGAGCGCGGCGCATGCTGCAAGAACCTGATCAAACGCCATGGCTCCCAGGGCAATCGTGATCTGGAGCTGCTTCAGAAGCTGTATTTCTCGCATGAGATACGGGCGGCAGTTTTGAAACTCTTCCCGCGTTGGCCGGTTTTCGGGCGGTGCACAGTGGGCAGCGGCTGTGATGTAAACGTCGCGCAATTCCTGACCATCATCGACGGATACTGAGGTGGGTATCTTCGCAAAGCCGAAGCGGTACAGAGTGCGATAGAGCCAATCGCCGCTGCGATCTCCAGTGAAGATCCTGCCCGTGCGGTTCCCACCGTGCGCTGCTGGAGCCAGACCGACGACCAGGATCCGAGCCGCCGGATCACCAAAACCCGGAACGGGGCGACCCCAATACACCCAGTCCCGAAACATACGGCGACGCTCACGAGCTACCGCTTCCCGGTATTCGACGAGACGCGGACAGAGCCGACAATCTGCGATGACCCGGTTGAGCTCTTTCAGCGACCGAATCCGGGAGACGGTCTTCATGCCAGGAGACCAGGGATTACGTTGGTTTCCCGCATCTGATTTCAGTGCGTCGTTGCAGCACCACCGGAAGTGGTTGCACCCATGACCTGGCTGAAGGAATCGTAGGCAGGGGTAAGGGCCGTCTCGAGGACTTCGGTCAACAGTTGTTCGATATCCGCCAGATCATCGACGGTCAGTGCACTGAGATCCTGATGCATCCCATGGAGTGCCCAGATGGCCGTGCGCAGTCGCCCCCGTGCATCGTCAATGA
>CAZEWD010000196.1:0-6170 GCA_964515725.1 uncultured Binatia bacterium (SeqCode) | reverse complement strand
CCCGGCACGCAAATGTGAATAACCTGCCTCGAGCGTGGGAAAGAAATACGAAAACAGGTCGCCTGTCCCGAGGAAATTGAACTCAGCCGCGTATGCTATGATCTTCCAACGCCAGACACAGAGACAGATACCGGCAATGGCGAGACAAATGAGAACCTCTGTCGATCCTGCCTGCCGGAAAATTCGCTGTAGCTGGATCCGTTTCGGCCGCATCAATTCACCCGCAAGGCTCCATCCGAAGGATGAGGAATCGAGAGGACGACGGTCCCCACCTGGCGCCCTCTCGAGTGGGGATCGTTGACTCGAACAGTCCCCGTCCTGGGTTGACTCCAGTCGGCGGTTTACCCGGCGCTCTGGGGGGCCGTCGGGACCAGATGAAGACGATTCCCTGGGTCAAGCTGCGGCAGGACATTCCAGACGGTTCCGTGCCAGGAACGGGATCAGAAGAGCGGTTTCGAAATATGCTCGAAGCGCTACCAACTCGCCATCTTGAAACGACAGTAGGTGGATACCGGAAAGTTCGAGGTGGCCGCCGCAGCGATATTCCCCTTCCGCGACCCACTCGATGCTCAGTTGATCGCGATTGCCGATCAATCGGCGGATCTCGAAGCGGAAGTCCGGGAACATACGCCATATGTTACCGTACAGTCCGGCAGCATCGTGGCCCGCAATGGGTCCCTGCATCGACGGATCTTCGTACGTAGAGCGATTTCCGAAAAATGCCGCCAGGGTCTGTTCATCATGGCTGTTGAGGGCGCGAACCCACCTTTCTGCGGATTCATTTTGGCCAGGCCCGGCGGGATGGGAACAACTCGACTGCCAGAATATGGCGATTGCAAGACCAACCCACCTGCCCCAACACAGGAATGCTCGACTCTTCATCCGATCAGCACCCATGCAGACAGCCCCGGAGTATTGCTCGCCTCAGGGGCGAAGACCGGAATCCTCGACAGAGAGACGCTGGACCGCCAACCTTACGCTCGTTCGCCGAGCGGCGCATCCGCAGTCCGCAGCAATCGACGAAAGGGTGACGCGAGGGGTCGATTCTGTGCATTGTGTCATCTCGCCCAACACCTTCATCTGTTTGAAGGGGGAGGGAACTACCCGATGTGTTCCGGTACCGCTCCTGCAGAATGTCTTTCAACCACGCCGGAAGGAGTCTCTATGATGAGCGAGTGCGCCAGGCAACAAAGTTTTTTCCAGCCCTTCAGGCGGCGTTGGACGATTTCTGTGTTCGACGAGTGTAAGATCCGCTTTGGTGGGAATCTTCTCCTGCCGAATGTCGTGAAAGCAAACGGAGAATCGCCCTCCATCGCGGCCGCGTCCATCGCATCTTTTGGCGCAGAAGCATAGTGACTCGGGTTTACCCTCGCCGGAGCTGCTGCATGGACTCCGGCATTCGAAACAGGCGACGCATCGGAAGACGGCGGGTTTACGTATGTGCCAGAAATGATTGCTCCTGGAGTCACACCGCCAACCCCGACTGGAAAACAATGGGCGGATCCCTCTCGAACTCCGCCCCATTGCCACGATTCTCGGATCTCTCAGCGGATGCGCATTCCGTAGAACGAGCGATGCACGAAAAACAGCGATGCGGCAAAGAAACCGATTGCCAGTGCCGTAGAAAGTCCGCCCGGCAAGGTCACCGCCAGTTCTACGGCCAGTAGGCCAAACAAGGTGGTGAATTTAATCACCGGATTCATCGCCACCGAAGAGGTATCCTTGAACGGATCGCCGACGGTATCCCCGACGACGGTGGCGGCGTGCAACTCCGATCCTTTCTCCTTCAGATCCACCTCAACGACCTTCTTTGCATTGTCCCAGGCGCCACCTGCATTTGCCATGAAGAGGGCCTGAAACAGACCGAAGAGGGCGATCGAAATCAGGTAACCGATGAAGAAGAACGGATCGAAGCAGGCAAAGGCGAGGGTGGAAAAGAACACCGTGAGGAAGACATTGAACATTCCCGACTGGGCATAACGCGTGCAGATTTCCACTACCTTCTTCGAGTCCGAGATGGAGGCTTTCTCGACGCCTTCCAGCTTGATATTCGCCTTGATGAATTCCACCGCGCGGTAGGCTCCGGTGGATACGGCCTGCGTGGTGGCGCCGGTAAACCAATAGATCACCGATCCACCGGCAATCAGACCGAGAAGGAAAAGCGGGTTCAAGATCGACAATTTGCCGAGGTGTTCTGGCTGTAAGCCATTGGTCAGGGCGACGATAATCGAGAAGATCATCGTCGTGGCTCCAACCACCGCGGTGCCGATCAACACTGGTTTGGCTGTCGCTTTGAACGTGTTGCCCGCACCGTCATTTTCTTCGAGGAAATGCTTGGCACGGTCGAAGTTCACATCGAAACCGAAATCTTTGCGAATTTCCTGCTTGATGTTCGGGATGTTTTCGATGACCGACAACTCGTAGACGGATTGAGCATTGTCCGTGACCGGTCCGTAGGAGTCGACGGCGATCGTCACCGGACCCATACCGAGAAAGCCGAAGGCGACCAGACCGAAGGCAAACACAGGCGCTGTCATGGCAGCCGTCTCGGCGGGCAGGGCAGCATGCAGATCGCCGCCACTGACGACCCAGGCAATTCCCATCAGGAAAACGAAGACGATACCCATCCAGTACGCGGAAAAGTTCCCGGCTGTCAGTCCGGCCAGAATGTTCAGTGACGCTCCACCCTCTCGAGACGCCGTCACGACCTCACGGACATGACCAGATTCCGTCGAAGTGAAGACTTTGACGACCTCAGGAATGACCGCACCGGCGATCGTTCCACAACTGATGATCGTCGAGAGTTGCCACCACAACTTGCCCGAACCGAGATCTCCAATCAGTAGGTAGGAGACGATGTAAGTCAGGAAGATCGACACGAAGGACGTCAGCCAGACCAGTACCGTCAGCGGTTGCTCGAAATTCATCTTCTCCGCTTCGGCGAAGCGCCCGTGCTGGATGACTTCGTTCAGGATATAGGACAAACCACTGGCAACGATCATCATGATGCGCATGGCAAAGATCCAGACCAGCAATTTTACCTGTAAAGTAGGATCGGCGCGCAACACCAGCAGAATGAATGTGATCAGTGCAACGCCGGTCACACCATAAGTTTCGAAACCATCGGCCGATGGACCCACCGAGTCACCAGCGTTGTCGCCAGTACAGTCGGCGATCACACCCGGGTTGCGAGCGTCGTCTTCCTTGATGTTGAAGACGATTTTCATCAAATCCGAGCCGATATCGGCGATCTTGGTGAAGATCCCACCGGCAATACGCAGAGCCGAAGCGCCCAGCGATTCGCCGATGGCAAAACCGATGAAGCAGGGGCCCGCGTAGCTGGGCGGGATGAACAGCAGAATGATCAACATGATCAGCAGTTCTGTGGAGATGAGAACCATGCCGATGCTCATGCCAGCCTTCAACGGTATGTCGTAGGTTGGGTAAGGCTTGCCCTTGAGTGCAGCGAAAGCTGTGCGGGAATTGGCAAACGTGTTCACCCGGATGCCGAACCACGCGACGCCGTAACTGCCAGCGATGCCGACCAGGCTGAAGAAAAGGACCACGACGACCTTGACGAGGTCACCTCCGAAGGCTCGCGCGAAGTAGACAGCCATGATGACACCAATGAAGACCTCGAGAAGCAGAATGAATTTGCCCTGCTGCATCAGATAGGTCTTGCACGTTTCGTAGATGAGCTCCGAGATCTCCTTCATGGAGCGGTGGACCGGCAGATTCTGCAGTTGTTTGTAGATTACCAATCCAAAGGTGAACCCGAGGGCGCAGACGAGCAGGCCTGCCATGAGCAGCGTCCGCCCGGTCAACCCCAGAAAGGTCACGGATGTGAAGTCCGGAAGTACCAGGTTCATTTCGCCGTGCGCTTCGGGACCCGCAGCGAACGCCTGCGCCGCGGCGAGCAGAAAGGTCACGATCCCTACAACCGTAGGCCATCTTCTCATGCTTGCTTGTACCTCCATCGACTCACCTCATCGCTTTTTGCGCAACAACACGCCGGCCACCCGCAGGGGGACCGCTTTGTAGTTCACATGCACCTTTTACTGAATTCTCCTTGCAGAATCGGTACGCTGGCCACTTCCACCACAACGTCACACCGGGTAGCGCACAGTTGAGCACGTTGCTTTGGCTCGTGAACCGGCGCTTTATGGCAAAACGGCTTCGTTAAGACAAGGCAATGGAACACCTGATGCGGTCGTCTGCGGTGCCGGACTGTGCTATTCGGCTTCTGTGAACCTTCCGCTCACTCTGCCGCTCACCATGGGCGTACCGTTCGAGTCGTTCATCGGCACGATCCCGGTCAGACGAAATCCTGGTCCAGCGATCTTCGCCGCCCGCAAACAGCTCCCCGAAACATTCGCCAGATCCTGCAAAACCGGGCGGCGCCCGGCGTGGTAGACGAAGACATCGTGGAACTGAGCGAAGAAGATCGGAGAACGCTTCTTGGTTTTGCCCGCTCAAGTGTTCTCAATGCCATGAGCGGGGTTCCTCTTCCGGAACCAGCGAAGGTGAGCTCCACACTCCAGCAGGGCGGGGCGGCCTTCGTGACGCTTCGTGTTGCTGGTCGCCTGCGGGGTTGTCTGGGGACCTTGTCCTGGGACGAGCCTCTCTACCGTACCGTCATCCGTATGGCTGCCGCGGCAGCCACCGACGATCATCGCTTTCCGCCGTTGCAGCCCGAGGAGCTATTCCGCCTCCACATCGAAATTTCGCGCCTGACCCCGTTGAGGCCTGCCACGGTTGGCGAGATCGAGGTGGGGCAGCACGGCGTTTCTCTGCGCTGCCGGGGCGCACACGCCCTCTTTCTGCCGAAAATCGCAACGGAGTACGGCTGGGATCGAGACACCCTCCTGCGGGAACTCTGCCGCAAGGCGGCACTCGCCGATGATGCATGGCAGGATCCTCAGGCGCAATTCTACACCTTCGCCGCCGAGGTCTTCGATGACGGGATTGCCGCACGTAGCGAGGTCTGCTGAGTCGCACCGGACAACGGTATGACCAGCCCTTCACCTCCGGACCGCAATCGGAGCTACGCCGGTAGTTTCCCCAGAGCCGCTTCGATTCGATCCAGGCCTTTGCGCAGATTCTCCATCGAGGTCGCGTAGGAGATACGGATATGTTCGGGGTATCCGAAATCCGTACCGCCCACCACAGCGACATGTGCCGTATCGATGAGGTAGGCTGCCAGTTCGTCACCGTTCCTGGGGCCATTCTGACGCCCAAGGTATGCGGCGATGTTCGGGAACACGTAAAAGGCTCCCTGTGGTTTTGGGCAACGCACACCGGGAATCTGGCGTAGCCTTTCGACCACGAAGTCTCGCCGCTTGCCGAATTGCTCCATCATGAGCGGCACGGAGTCCTGGGGTCCTGCCAATGCTTGCGCAGCGCCGGCCTGGGCGACGGACGATGGGTTGGACGTCATCTGCCCCTGCAGAGTCGTCATTGCCTTGATGATTGGCGCGGGGGCCGCCGTGTAGCCGACGCGCCAGCCGGTCATGGCATAGGTCTTCGACACGGAATTGCAAATGATCGTCCGGTCTCTCAACTCGGGCCGTAGCTGCAATACCTGGCCCAGCTTGAAGCCGGAGTCATAGACCATCTTCTCGTAGACTTCATCGCAGATGATGTAGCAGTCGGTGCGTGGCACGATGACCTCGAGCAGCGCGGCCAGTTCGCGATCGTCGTAGGCCACGCCAGCCGGATTGCTCGGGCTGTTCAGAACGATGGCTCTCGTTTGTGCTGTGAACGCAGCTTCGAGTTCCTGTGGTTTCAGCTTGAAGTCATTCTCTTCTTTTGTGTGGACGATTTTCGCTCTGGCGCCGGCCAGAATGAGCATGTCCGGGTAGCTGACCCAGAATGGCGCGGGAATGATCACCTCATCGCCATCGCCGAACAGGGCGAGGAAAAGCACGAACAGGGAGTGTTTGCCGCCGCAGCTCGCGAATACTTCGTTCTTGGCAAAATCGAGGCCGTTATCCCGTTTGAACTTGGCCATGATTGCCGTCTTCAAGGCATCTGTCCCGCCAACCGGTGTGTATTTGGTCTGACCGGCACGCATCGCCTCGGCCGCGGCATCCTTGATGTGTTGGGGGGTGTCAAAGTCCGGTTCACCGGCCCCGCAGTCGATCACATCGACGCCATTGTTGCGGAGTTGT
>CAZEWD010000195.1:2367-6258 GCA_964515725.1 uncultured Binatia bacterium (SeqCode) | reverse complement strand
GATGCCCCATGGTTCGGTATGCGCATCGATAATGTCCTGCAGTCGCGAATTGAATTTTTCTCTCTCGGCCAACAATTCATCGAGATGTGCCTGTCCACAAACACTGCGCAGCGTTGTCTGTGCGATCTGCGAGGTCGCGTAGAGGTAGTTCTGCACCTCGACAACGGCCCGACTGGCGTCGACGACTCGGAAGTACAGTACGGCATTCACTTTGACCGATACGTTGTCACGCGTGATCACATCCTGGGACGGCACATCGAGGGTAATCGTGCGCAAATCCATTCGATACATCTGTTCGATCAGGGGAATCACGTAGACAATTCCCGGCCCTCGGGTGCCCGCCAATCGTCCAAGCCTGAACACGACAGCTCGCTCGTATTCTCGGACGATTTTCACCCCGGAGGCAAAAAGAACCAGGGCAATCACGATCACGGTGGTCAATGGTGCCGCCATCATGGAATCACCTTACCATACCACGCAAGACAACGCGCAGTATTCCGTCTAGAATGCGGGTTACGCAATCTCCACGAAGGTTTTTATGTTCGAAGGAATGTCCACCCGGCGCCGGGCTTTGCTCAACTCACTTGCCTATACGGGCCTGGTGGCTCTCGTGGCGGGTCTGGCGTATCTCACCTTCCGCGCCACCACCCTGCGTCAGGAATCGGCTGACATAGGGAGAGACAACGACGTAGTTCCGCTTGTCGAATTGGACAATCTGACCAGCCGAGTGGAACGCAGTTCCGACAGTGAACGAATCGGATTCTCCCTCCGGCTGAGAATTACTGCCCCTGGCCGTCTCGAAGCCCAGGTCTTCGTCGTTGCCCGAAATGACCGTGTAGCGCCAAAGCTCTGGGGAGTTTGGCCGACACAGGGCCCCAGTGGAGCGATCACGACAGGTGGGCACTTCCGCAGTGAGGCTCAATCTGGGGAACGACTCGAGCTGACACAGAGTTGGACCAAAATCACCGGGTCGATCGCCCATCCCCTCGGAGCTCCGGCCTATGAATCACTCATGGTCTACGTTGTCGGTCCAAAAGGCGAAGTACTTCTCTCACGCCCCTATGCCCTGCCGCCCTGAACCAACCGGTTGCAAGAGATCATCCGCGCAAAGCAGGGGAAATTGGACGGTCCTTCCCGCTGTTCCACCCGTGACGGCCGGACACTTCCGTGCTCGACGTGGGGCACCTCTCCCAACGTTCCAGAAGGGTACCCGGCAGATGCGGTGACGTGTTCGTTACTTCGAATTGGTCAGCGGCGAGCCAGACTCAAGGCACCCGCATCGGGGCGTACCCCAAGATGTTCGACCGCGTTGAAGACAAGTTGATTTCTGAGGGTGAACCGGATCGAGTGGGGAGACCAGCTGAAGTGCTCGCAGATCGACAGGAAGCTGAATGTATGAGCGCAGCGATCATCCAAGAAATAGGAGCGCGCAGTTTGTTGACGCATCGGATCGGGACTTTGAAGATCCCAGAATGCAGACTCTACGACCGCCAGCAGAAGACGTTCTTCAGGCTTCAGCGCCGGTCGCAGACGCTCAACGTTGAGTTCCTGAACCAAGGATCGCATACAGTGGAGATCCCCCTCCTGGTTGAGTTGAGCCTCTCGACCGCCCCTGGCTCGGCGCCGGGCCGCGGAGAGGCCCAGACGAGAGACTCAGGCCTCTTACCACGGGTGCAAAGTCGAGCGCAATGAAAATTCCTCGTTCGCCGCGGCGCTACGGATCTATTCAAGCTCAAATTTGACACCTGGCCTCCCCAGTTCCGGGGTGGGGGTGAATTTGTAATCGGCGTACCGCGGTTTTACCGGGTGGATCGGCCGGTCGCGCGCCCCCGGTTCTTCTACATCTTCCGGACCTGACTCCTCCGGCTCCGATTCCTCGTATGCATCCATCAACGCCTCGCGTCCTTCAGCCGATTCCAGGCCTGGACGCTTCGGCCGACGACCATACACCTGCATGCAGCGTTCTACCCAGGCCACGCTCGTCCCCAACCTTTTCGAAATCTCGGAGAGATCAGCCGAACGGCCATGATCCTTCGATACCTGCGCGTTGGAGGCGCGCATAACCTCGCTACACGGCACTTGACCCGCGCGCGCACCGGGAACGGCCCACGCGCCAGCAAGCAAGGCAAGGAAGAGCAGAACGGACCTCAGAAATCGAAACATCCCGGCCCTTTTAGCGCAGTCGCTCTCCTAACCCCATCAAAAACTCGCGCGAACGGCAAGACAAACCCAGATTCGGGGTATGCGGCTCGGAAGGGGCATCCGGATGGATCGTCGGACTCAGATATTGCGGACTTCTCTGAATACGCCCGCAACATGCACGCACACTCATGGATCAGGAGGACGTTCAACCTTGCGAAGAGCGCCTCTCACGGGGCATTCCTACCTATTTTTCAGTAGGTTCCCAATCACCGAGAGTATCAGAGGCAACCGTAAGCCCTTGATTGAGAAGAGCGATAACCACATCGGTCTTCGTCGCTGCAAGTTCGCGCGCCACCCGTTCGATGGCCTCGTTCACATGGGCAGGAATCTTCACGTTCATCAAACGCGCTGAACTCCGTTCACGATTCTTCAAGTCAGCGAGCCGCAATTCTGATCGCATCGAAGGATCTCCTTATCACACGTCAATGTTGAGACATTTAGCGCGATCTCATCGCCTTGACAATGGTTTTCTCGTCGACTCTGGCCGACACAGAGTCATGAGGCCGCAGCACCCGTGGCGAGATCAGGAAAGAGGTAGGCATGCATCCCGCGCAGGCCGCCGACACTGTGGATATCCGTAGTGAAGTTCGGCACAGTGACCAGCGTCACGGAGGCATCGAGCAAGCGCTGGAAGGCCTCGACACGCAGAGTGTCGCCACGGCCCAGAGCCTCGTAACTGTCGAAGTTCTCCGCCAGGGCCGCGGCATGCTCGCCCAACCCGAGTCTCACGAGGATTTCTCTGACCTCATCCCCCGCGGGCGTCTTTCGGCCGCTCACCATTTCATGGTGTGCCCGATTGAGAACGACGGCACGCAACTGAACGCCAAGATCGCGTACGCGGTTCAGGAAGAACTCGGCCTCGGCCAGTACCTGTTCCTCTGGGGAAGCGACAAGGAGGAATGCCGTATCTGGGGAACGCAACAGGGAATATACGCGGCGGACCCGTGGCTCGAAATTCTCGAACAGTCCACTCATGGCTGTGAAAAATTCAGAAACCTGTACGAGCGCCGAAACCCCCGTGGCGTCCTCGAGGCGCCGGAACAAGAATCCGACCGTGCGATTCACGAAACGCATCGTGGCCCATCCAGCGGAGAAATACGGGCGCAGAAACCACTTGATGATACTCCGGTCGAGAAAATCGGCGATCCGTTGGGGAGCTTCGAGGAAGTCGAGGGCATGGCGTGTGGGCGGCGTGTCGACAACGACCAGATCGTAATCACCGCTCTCGTGCAGCGTACAGAGTTGTTCGATGGCCATGTATTCCTGTGAGCCTGCAAAGCTTTGCGAAAGATGCTGATAAAAGTGATTTTGCAGGATACGTTCCCGCACATCGGCGGACGGCGCATGTCGCTCGACAAGTTGATCCCAGGCCCCCTTCTGGTCGAGCATCATGGCCGAAAGCATTCCGGAGGGCACTTCGTCAGCCGCAACGGCCGTGCTGCGATCGCCAAGAGCGCCGACTCCCAGGGCATTGGCCAGCCGCTTTGCCGGATCAATGGTCATCACGACCGTGCGGCGCCCTCGCAGGGCGGCACGCAGGGCAATGGATGCCGCCGTCGTCGTTTTCCCAACGCCTCCGCTACCGGCGCAGATGATGACGCGGTGGCGCTCGATGACGCCGTCAAGCCCGTCCATGCTTGGCGCTCCGGCGCGACGGTACGGTCGTGGCTTGGGGAAACAACTGGAGCC
>CAZEWD010000195.1:0-2357 GCA_964515725.1 uncultured Binatia bacterium (SeqCode) | reverse complement strand
CGCTCCGGCGCGACGACACAGTCAACTGCTCGCCCATACACTGGGCGAGCGATCGAACCTGCGATTCACCGAACTCTTCTGCAAAAACGAACGGCAATTCGATCAACGGGAGTTCGATCGAGGCCTGCAACCGGCGCAGATAGGATTCGTGGATGACGCTCCAGCCGGATTCTTCGCGTGCCCGCATCAAGGTTTCCGTAGCAAGAGCCCTCTCCCGAGGGTCTCGAAGCCTGCTGATCCCTGAGGCAAGTTTCTCCACGGCCGCGGGTGGAAACGCGGCGCGGTGAACCCGATTCACAACAAGGTATCCCATGGGCATATTCAGTTGATTCCGCAAGCGCTCGTACATTTCACACGTTTCGTTCACCGGCATTTCTTCCGGGATGGTCACGAGGTTCACTGCCGTACGCTCGGGATCCTGGAGCAAGTCAACGAGCCGTTGGCTCTCCCGCCCGACCAGACCGGCACGAAAGACCTCGTTGGCAGCGCTCGGCATCCCCAGATACTGCAGGCTGTGACCGGTTGCAGGAGCATCAAGAATCACGATATCCCAGCAACGCTCGCCCGTCTCGTCGTCGAGACGCTCCGCCTCGTACCAGATCTTGCCAATCGTCATCAACTCCTTCAGACCGGGAGCCGCAGCGACGAAATACTGATAGATTCTGCTGTTGAATACGGCCTGCAGGACCCGTTTGACGGGAAAAATGATCTGCAGATATTCGGCCAGGGCCGTGCTGCCTTCCACCGACATCACCGACAGCCCGGGGCGCACAGCGCGCGCCTCACCGACGGCACCCGGCTCGATTCCGAGCAATCGTGCGGCGCGTCCAGCGCCGTCGATCTCCGCGATGAGCACCTTCTTTCCGGCCTGTGATGCCAGCCAGCCCAGGGCACAGGCAACCGTGGTTTTTCCAACTCCCCCCTTCCCAACGATCACCAGGAGGCGCCGATCGAACAAGGGCGGTACGACACGATGTCTAGGTTCTTTACGCAACGTTCTCACTCGACTTGTCGCAACGCAAGACATGCGTTGGTTCCACCGAATCCAAAAGAGTTTGTCAGCGCGATTCGCACCCTCGATGATCGGGCCTGATTGGGAACATAGTCCAGATCACACTCTGGGTCTGGGACTTCATAGTTGATCGTGGGCGGAATCACCTGATGGTGCAGTGTCAAAGCGGTAAACGCAGTTTCTATCGCACCTGCCGCACCAAGTGTGTGCCCCGTCATAGATTTTGTGGCGCTGATCGCAAGTCGCGCACTATGAATTCCGAACACCCGCTTGATTGCCAGGGTCTCGTTGAGGTCGTTGTAGGGCGTCGAAGTCCCATGCGCATTGATGTAGTCGACATCCTCTGGTCGAATCCCGGCATCGATCAATGCGTGTCTCATACAACGAGCGGCTCCCTCACCTTCAGGAGACGGTGTCGTGATGTGGTAGGCGTCTGAGGTCGCCCCGTATCCGATGATCTCCGCATAAGGGCGTGCTCCGCGAGCCATCGCTCCCTCCATACTCTCCAGGACCAGCACCGCAGCGCCCTCGGCCAGAACGAATCCATCCCGATGGCGGTCGAACGGTCGGCTCGCCCGCACTGGATCTTCATTCCGCGTCGACACGGCTCTCATGGCACAAAAACCCGCCATGCAGATGGGCGTGACACCGGCTTCGCTGCCACCCGCCAGCATCATGTCCTGGTAGCCGTAGCGCACCAGTCGCGCTGCCTCGCCAATGGCATGGCATCCCGATGCACAGGCACTATTCAGCGCGTAGTTCACCCCTTTGATACCGAATCGCATTGCAATATGCGCCGGCGCCATATTCGACGTAAGTCTGGGGATAAAAAATGGGCTGAGCCGTTTCAAACCTTCTTCGTGAAAAACGACGACACCTTCTTCTACGGTCTCGATTCCACCCATTCCGGCCCCCAGGATCACACCGATCCGCTCCGAATCGGCCCGCCGGAAATCAATCTTTGCGTCATCCACAGCACCCTGTGCCGCCGCAAGGGCAAACTGGATGAACAGATCCATCTTCTTGATTTCCTTCTTCTCGATGAAGAGCGCCGGCGCGAATCCCTTCACTTCGCCCGCCATACGACTGGGGAAGGACGAGGCATCGAAACGTGAGACGGACGTGATTCCCGAGCGACCGCTTTGCAGCGCCTCCCAGTTGGTGGTCAGGTCGTTCCCGAGTGGGGTCAGCAGGCCGAGCCCGGTAATGACGACACGGCGATCGGTACGGGGCATCTCGGGTGCTCTTACTGGACGCGCCCGACTGCTTCAATGCCCCGAAACAAAAACGGGGAGTCCCCGAGAGGGACTCCCCGTTTTCTTACGGGCGGTACGCTGGACGACTC
>CAZEWD010000194.1:0-6261 GCA_964515725.1 uncultured Binatia bacterium (SeqCode) | reverse complement strand
CGCAATGGATCGCATCGATGCGATTCAGCACGCGTACGGCGCCCGTATCGAGATCGATCGCCTCCAGAGCGCTGCGACGCCAGCACTTGTAGCCTCCCGTCAGATCATTCAGAGGCACCCCGAGGATTTTACGCGCATAAGCGTTGCCACCACGACTCACGAGGAAACGATGCAGCGGCCAGTCCTCCGTCCTTCCACCCGGGGTGTAACGTGAACCGATGATGGCATCGTAGTGAGAAATGTGGCTCAGAAATTCCCTCAGGTAACGGGGCTGGTGGGATAGATCACAGTCCATTTGTACGATCGCATCGTAGCCCCGTTTCACCGTATCCTTGAATCCGGCGATGTAGGCTTTGCTGAAGCCTCGTTCCGGCGGACAGGGCAGCAGCCGAAGCCGGTCGTCATGCCGTGCCTTTTCTGCGACGATCCGCCCTGTCCCATCGGGCGACTCGTTATCCACCACAACGATGTGGATCTCCGGTATGACGGCATGCACTTCGGCAATCAGCCGTTCAATGTTTTCGGCCTCGTTGTACGTCGGAACTACGGCGACAGCACGCACAGCGCCCCCCTTTTGTATCGGAGACTGTTGAGGTCCTCCTGAATCCCGCTCTGGCGGGCTTCAGGAGAGCAGCCTCGAGTTGAGCTTTCCAAAGTGATCCCCTTCGTCCCTGGTCTGTCGAAGGACGGGCATTCATGTTTCCACAATCTCATTGACCCGAAACCGTTTTATTCCACAGACCGGAACAGTACCAAATCCAGCTCAGGGGAGGGAACTCCAAAACCTACACCCGTGCATCCATTGGCATGAGGCGGATCCCATCTCACCGGCGCCCGAACACGGGCAACGGCTGTAAGCCCATACTGGGTCCGAATCGCACGATCCAGTTCCCGCAACCGGCGCAGGCGTGTCCGGTCGGCTTCCATGCGATCCTCGTCCACGAGATTCGGGAATAACGCGGGCAGCGAACCGGGGGTCGGCCGCTCGGGATCGAGTGCGACAAGCGCACCCGGGTAGTAATAATCAAATCGCAGATCACGTATTTTCTCCCGGCTACCGTCGGAGTCATCCAGAACGACCCACTGCAGATGCGGATGGCTGGCGAGGAAAGGCGGATACGGCTGTGCAAGGGCACAATCCCAATCACCCGAAACGGTCCGGCCGTCCCAGAGCGTCAAGATCGTCGCGCTCCCGTTGGGTAACGAACGTCTCAAGAAGGCCTGCTCCTCCTGGAAGACGTAGGTCCACCGATAGGGCACGATGACAAAGATCCACACGAGCACCAGCGCCACCACCCAAGCAATTGCCTGTACAGTCCGGGCCGCCGTCAACCGCCGGAGACGGGGATCCTCGATCATCTGGTCGATTCCCTGGGCACAAACGATCAGCGGGAATACGGCATAGACAATGATGTACGAGGAGGAACTCAGGTCCGTGGTGAAGACATCGAGGCTGACCACATAGGGGATGGACAACAACGCCGCAGGCCCGAACGCATCGACGAGACGTCTCCAATCACGGCGGCGCAACCAACCCACCGCAGCATAAAGGATCGGTACGGCGATCAGGACAGGCAGGTACGACACCACACTCAGATTGATCAAACCGGCCAGCCGCATCAGCAATGTGGGCAAACCCAGGATCATGGCCATGACGATGGTGCGCGCATAAAAGCCCGCGGAGGTCCCGTGGTATTCCACGGCAACCACCAGGCCGATCAGCAAAGCCGAGGCGTAGGGAATGAACCGCCTCCACCCGACGATGATTTCCCGCCAACCGGAAAGATTGCGCCCCACAAAAAATGGGACCGCCGCCATCATCGCCATCCCTTCGATACGGATCGGACCTCCAAGGAGCGTCGCGGCAAATAGCAGAGCCTGGTCCAGCCGGTCGTCAGAGCGACGGTACACGGCGGAAAAGGCCGTGGCGCTGAGGGTCCAGAGAAAGAACATCGTGATCTGCGATGTGTCGGAGGCTGATAGCCGCACATACATCGGTATCAGCGCCAGCAGGAAGGCGAAGATGGCAGCGACCCGCCGGCCATAACCCGCCAACACCGCCAGACGGTACAACAGGACGATCGTGATACTTCCCACGACGACGTTCAGCGTGACCAGGCCATGGAAGCCCAGCCCGAGGTCGAAGGTGATCAGGCGATTGGGCAAAGGAAGGTATGTGGTGGCCTTGGTAAAGATCTCCCATGCCAGCGGAAGATTGCCAATACCGAAGTACCAGTTGTAGGTCACCCACGGCACACTGAGCCGTGTCGCAAGAGCCACAACGAAAAGGATCCACACGAGCCGGGGCGTCCTGGCGATCCTGTGCGAAATACGTCGAACCGCTCGAAGCCCCCAGGCAATCACGATGAACCAGCAGGCAACTTCGACCCAACCGAAGAGGCCGTAAACTGCCACACCGAAAACTGACGTCGAAAAGCTACGGAAAAGGAGAGAATGCAGCAGCGAGGGCATGACTCAGCGCACGTCTGGCTCCGCACGGATCGCATCCGCTGCCAGATTCTGCGACACCGCCCGCCGCGACTTTCGTTCCAGGCGAAGACGCCGAATGGAACCGAACAGTCGCTCCTCGAAAAGGCTGTCGCTGCGGCCTCTGCGGTAGTTGCGAAACGAACGTACCAGCCGGCGCGGATAGAGCAGGTAGCTCAGCAGATAGAAAGTCGTCATGCCGAAGAAGCGATAAAAGGCCAACTCACGCGCACTCAGATTCTCGCAATATGTGGTGGGATGCTGCAGATCCATGAGACTCATCAGTGACGCGAAATAAGACCGATCAAACTTACCAATGCGGCCGGTCGACCGGAGATACGCGAACAATTCCGAACCGGGGTACGGCGAGAACAGGAAAAGGCCGGTGTCGTCCACCCCCATGAAGGCGAATCGCAACGCCAGTCGCAGACTGAGCAGAACATCGCGGCGTGTCTCTCGTGGAAAGCCGATCACCAGATTGCACTTGATCGACAACCCGGCCCGCTTTGCGGCGCGGATCGATTCGAACATGCCGGGTAGAGAGACTTGTTTCCGGATTTCCCGCAGTGTGCGTTCCGAGCCGCTCTCCGGAGCAAACGAAATATTGGTGCAACCGGTTACAGCCATCGTTCGCAGGACCTCCTCATCGAGGGCCTCGGAGCGGGTCCCGTTCGGAAGCTGCCAGGTAACGGCAAGGTTACGGCGTCGCATTTCCTCGCAGAAGGAAAGAATCCAATCTTTCCGGATGATGGCCGTGAGGTCGGCAAAGTCGAAGTTCTGCACCCCGTATTTGCGGACGTAGGATTCCATCTCATCCGCTACACGGCCGACATCCCGCATGACATACCGCCTCGTCCACATCGCAGGATTCGAGCAAAAGGTGCATTGGTAAGGACAGCCTCGGGTGGCCAGGATCGGCATCGCCCGGCCGCGATTCACGCCGTTTCCTTCACCCCTTCGGAAGTACGGTTCGAGATCGAACAGATCCCAGGCTGGCCACGGCAGATCGTCGGGGTTCTGCACACGCCGCCGGGCCAGGTTTCGCTGGATCGAACCATCCGGCCGGCGAAAACAGATCCCGGCGATTTCCTCGACGGGCAAGCGGCCATCCAACCACTCCGCAAACGCCACGATGGTCTCCTCGCCCTCCCCCAAAGCCACGTGAGACACCGCGGGGCAGGTCTCGAGAATCCACTCGGCAGTCGCCGTCGCATGTTCGCCTCCGACAATGAAAGGAAGGTCGGGGAAGATCGCGTGCAAGGCGTTGATGATATCTTCGATGTGAGGCCAATCCTGAGAAAAGGTGGCACTGACACCGATGGCATCGAGCGGCCCTGCGGCAAGGGCCCGTTGCACGATCGATTCCACGGAAAGGCCCCGGTAACAGATCGATGGGGCGTAGGAGGTCCCGATATGGTCGATGTCCTCCCCCAACGCATCGATCGCACACACCGCATGTCCGTTCTTGCGGAGATTGGCCGCCAGATAAGCGATGTTGAGGGGCATGGTCAGCGCGACCGCGTAAACCGCTCGCGCAAAAATCGCCGGTGGCCGGACGAGAAGGATACGGGACACGTGAGTCACTACCATGGGCTTTTTGCGGCAGTCAATTGTGCCCTCTGCAGGTGTAGTGGTTCAGAGATTCTGTCCGGGGTTGACAGTTCAGTGATTCTGTCCTCCCCTGCGGTCACATTGTCAGTATTTTTGCATCGGCTGGGGAAACGGAAGGAGCCCGTAGGGCGACTGGAGTTTCCCCAGCCGGTGCCGCGCTCGGTGGACGCCTGCGACGCCGCTGGAGCGCACGGATCTCGCGGCTGCACGTAGATGCGGCTGCCGCAATGAGTGTGTCGGCCAGATACACCCGCCAACTGCCATCCAGAAGCTGGCGTACCTCAACTCTGGAACCCGCATAACTTCGCTTGCGTGGCCCCGGCTTAATGTCGATCACCATGCCACCAGGTCGTACGGTGTTGTCCTTCTGGACCGTGGCTTCGTAAGAGAAACTGCACACCCGCATGTGGATTGAGGTCGACCTGCGCGTCGACGAGAGCGCCCGCGAACTTCTCGATGCTGTCGGGAGGGCACCGCTTCGTCAGCTCGTAGGCGTATTACTTCGCCTGGTAATCGGTCAGGCCCGGCGTTGCGGTTGCCGCGGCGGACATCGACACCGCAGAGGGCAGGGCCGAGGAGCTGACCGGTTTGGCTTGCGTGCTCATGACGGCTGCAATCGGTCTTCCTTCACTCACTGGGAAGCCGAGGACGGGGCGTGACCATCCCTGGGCACGTATCGCTCGACCTTGATCTCGTCTTCCCTTTCACGCGCTTCCGCGATCTCGTAGGCGGTCTGCATCCGCAGAAGCGTGTCCATCTTCGGGCCGAATGCCTTCTCGATCCGAATCGCCATCTCCGGCGAGAGTGCCGCACGCGAATTGAGGAGCGCCGAGAGCGCGGGCCGGGTGACGCCGAGGATCCGGGCGGCGTCGGTCACCGAGAGCCCGAGGGGTTCTAACACCTCCATCCTGATAAACTGCCCCGGATGGGCCGGGCGTGCCATGCGCACCATGATCGATCTCCTCTTCAGTGGTAGTCTTTATAATTCAGGTCGACGACTTCTCTCTCGACCTGATCTATCTTGAACGTGATCCGCCAGTTCCTGGTAATCATCAGGCTCCAGGTGCCTTTACGATCACCTGTGAGCTGATGCGCCTTCCAGCTCGGCACGTCACGGACCTCCCGGATGTCCGCCATCTCCTGCAGGAACGTCACGATGTTTCGCACGCGTTCCACGACAGCCGGAGGCAAGCCGGAAGGATCGTCGCGTTCAATGAAGCGCCGCAATCCCCGGTGGACTACGTTCCGGATCTTCATGGTTTAGGATACTTGAACATGCCGTCGCGTGTCAAGCGACGCTTTACGGTATCCTCAGCAGGAATTCAAAGCAGGGTTCTGCCGCCACCTGCGAGCCGTTCTTTTTCAGAAACCGGCTTGACCTCCCCCCAGTGCTCGGATACCCAACTAACCGCTCGGTTTGTAGCCGTCTGTATTCCGTATAACTCCCGTTGAACGACAGCAAAATAAGCAAAAAGTCGGAGATCTCAGGAAATCGACTGACCGATTGGTTTAGAGTATGCGGTTAGGCATGGATCGAGTCACGGTCAGGGCACACCCCAATGTGGCGGTGGCAAAGTATTGGGGCAAGCGAAACGAAGCCCTGAACCTGCCCTGCACGGGCAGCATTTCGATTACCCTGGGTGGCCTGAACACGACGGCGTCGCTATCGCGCCGCACAGCCGGGCAGGACGAAATCCGCTTCGCCGGTCAGCCCGCACCACCCAGAGAGGCAGGCCGCATCAGCCGTTTCCTCGATCTGGCAAGAGAACGGGCCACCGACCCTTCCGGGGTATCGGTCGACCTGACCAGCGATTTTCCCGTCGCCGCCGGAATCGCCTCATCCGCCTCTACCTTTGCCGCACTCGCCACAGGTGCTGCTCACCTTTTCGGACTCGGTCTCGACACGCAAGAACTCTCGGTTCTGGCACGGCGCGGTTCCGGTTCGGCTGCCCGGTCCATCCATTCCGGATTCGTCGAGTGGCTGGCTGGCCACGCCTCCGACGGACACGATTCGTACGCCGTTCAACTCGCCCCACCCGATCACTGGAATCTTGCGGTTCTGGTCGCCGTAACCGACAGGGGCCAGAAACGGATCGGTTCAACGGAAGGTATGGCCCAGGCGGTCGAGCGCTCACCGTTTTTCGCAGCCTGGACACAAACGCA
>CAZEWD010000193.1:0-6268 GCA_964515725.1 uncultured Binatia bacterium (SeqCode) | reverse complement strand
GCTTCCCCAGAAGATTTCCGGCGCCACGGATCTCGAGGTCATGGGTGGCCAGTCGGAATCCGCCACCGAGATCACCGAGTTCCTGGAGAGCGCGGAGACGCAACTGCGCCTCACGCGTGATCAGTTGTTCCCCGGGAATCATCAGATACGCATACGCGCGCTCGTGGGATCGCCCGACCCGGCCGCGAAGCTGGTAGAGCTGTGCCAGACCGAAGTGGTCGGCCCGGTCGATGAGAATAGTGTTTGCATTCGGAATATCGAGGCCGGATTCGATGATCGCCGTGCAGACGAGCACATCGGTCTTTTTCGTGATGAAATCGGCCATCACGGTTTCGAGTTCATCGTCACTCATCTGTCCGTGGCCGACGGAAAACGTACACTCCGGAATCAACTCGCGCAGGCGGCGCGCCCGGATGGCAATGGTCTCGACCCGATTGTGGACGAAAAATGCCTGCCCACCACGCGCTTTCTCGCGCAGAATGGCGTCTCGGATCATCCCTTCATCATAACGCGTGACGTAGGTGCGTACCGCCAGGCGATCGATGGGTGGTGTCTCGATGATGCTCAGATCACGGATGCCGAGCATCGACATCTGCAACGTACGCGGGATCGGTGTCGCGGTCAGGGTCAGGCAGTCGACGAGCTTGCGCATCTGCTTGATCCGCTCCTTGTGCTTCACACCGAAGCGGTGCTCCTCGTCAATGATGAGCAATCCCAGGTTCTTGAACGCAACATCCTTCTGTAAAAGCCGGTGTGTTCCCACGACGATATCCACGGTACCAGCCGCCAACGCCTTGACGATTTCCTTGTTCTGGGCCGGCGTGTTGAAGCGCGACAGCATCTCGACACGAACGGGATAGCCCTGCAACCGCCGGCGAAAAGTCTCGCAGTGCTGTTGCGCCAGAATCGTCGTCGGTACCAGCATGGCGACCTGCCGGCCGTCGAGAACGGCCAGAAAGGCGCCACGGATCGCCACCTCCGTTTTGCCAAAACCGACATCGCCACACACAAGCCGATCCATGGGTTTCGAGCGTTGCAGATCGGCAAGAGTCTCGTCGATGGCGCGCTGTTGATCGTCCGTCTCTTCGAAGGGGAACGTCGCCTCGAATTCCTTGAAGTACGTGTCCGGCGCCGTGAACGGCTTCCGTTCCATGACCTCGCGATGTGCGTAGATGTCGAGTAACTCCTTCGCCATCGCAAGGATCGATTCTTTGGTCTTCTTCTTGACTCGTTCCCAACTCGTGCCGCCGAGCTTGTCGAGTGCCGGTGCAGCACCCTCACCGCCGACGTACTTCTGGACGAGATTGATGCGATCGGCGGGGAGATAGAGGCGGTCTCCACCGGCATATTCGAGATGGAGGTAGTCCCCTTCCGTATCGGCCACCTTGAGATGCTTCAGGCCGCGGTAACGTCCGACACCGTGATCGATATGAACGACGAAGTCATCGAGCTTCAGTTCGCTCAGGTTCTTGAGCAACTGGCCGATTTCGACACGATGCGTGCGCCTGCGCTGGCGCGCCTCGCCGAAGATATCGGCCTCCGTCACAAACACCGCCTTCTCTTCGGGTAGACGAAAACCTTCGCTCAGTTGGCCGACCACCAGCCGTGGCCGTCCGGCAGGTCCAGCGAGTGCACCTGGCAGGTCTGGCGCCGACTCCAGCGTGACACCGTGGTTGTCAAACAATCGCGTCAGCCGGCTTGCCTGCCCACTTCCGGAGACGACCACCGCGACACGGTGCCCTTCCTCGCACCAATTCTGGACCCGTTGTGCCACCGGCCCGAACGACACCTCACGCCGTCCCGGAACGCGTTCGATCTTCAGATCACGCGTCAGAAAGGAGTGCACGGTCATGTGGTGCGGATCCGCCTCGCTGGCAAGCATTTCCAGGGGCTCGAACTCGAGCGTCGGAAAGCGGCCAAAGGCCTCGCGCCACTGTGCGGGCGTCAGGTAGAGACTCTCCGGTTCCGTGAAAAAACGATGGGTCTCAGCGCGTTCCCCAGCCCGTCGCTCCACTTCTGTCCAGGCGCTTTCGATTGCGCCGTCGACTGCCCCAGCGCCATCGACACACACGAGCGTCCCGGCAGACAGATAGGCCGCCAGTGTGTTGAGCCGCGGATAAAAGAAAGGCAGGAAAAATTCGACGCCGGGAAACAGCACGCCGCTGTCGAGGTCATAGAGAATCTGGTTCCGTTCCTCGCGGCCGACATCGAGATCCAGAGCGCGCGCTTCGATGGCTTTCAGGGTTTCCTTCCGGGACCGGCCCTGTGCATCGAACTCACAGACAGGAAGAACCAGAAAATCCTGGTGGCGTTCCCCCGAGCGTTGGCTGACCGGCTCGAATTCACGGATCGTCTCGATCATGTCGCCAAACATCTCGATGCGCAGCGGCTGAGCATGCGCGGGAGGAAAGATGTCGAGGAGTCCGCCGCGAATGCTGAAATCGCCGCGATCCTCGACCAGTGGTACACGCCGGTACCCCCACTCCACGAGTTGGGAGGCAACCGTATCGAGGGAAAGTTCGTCGCCCTCCACAAAATAGTGCAGCCGCCGTGCAAACTGATCACGTGGAGGCACTCGCAACAGAAGGGCTGCGGCTGTGGTCACGAGGATCGGGTTCTTCGTCTGCTGCAGGTGGTAGAGGCCTTCGATGCGTGCCGCGATGACATCCGGGGTCGGGGATAGGTCCTCGAACGGCGTCAGGTCCCAATCGGGGAAATAGTGCAGCCGGCGTTGCAGGGGCGAATCCTGCTCCGACTCACCAAAGAAGGAACGTAGATCATCGATCAGTGCCTCGGCCTCGCGACTCGACGACGTCACGATGAGCGCGGGCCGCTCGAGACCCGACAGCAGTCGCCAGAGAAAATACGCCCTGGCACCGCCCTTCAGACCTTGTAGCTGCCAGGGACGACGCGCACCGGGCGGAGTTTCGGCAAGCCCCTGCTGCAGGTGGCGCAGCGCGCGGAGCAGGTCACTGTCGTGGGAGAGGCTCATCAGAACACACACGGGCAGGTTCAGCAGGTTCGGCGAGACACCCTCCCGGGATGGGGAAAGGTATCAGCAGGCCGGTAGCGCGACAACCGGCAGCGCTCCCTCAGTATCTTGGTTGAGCCGCAGGATCGCTTCCGGTACAGTCCTGGCTTCACGGGAGAATGTAATGGCAAGTGCAGACGAGTTGTTTGATGAGGCGGTAAACTGCGTTGCAGAAGGGAACCCCCAGGGTGCGATCGAGCATTACCGGCAAGCTCTCGCCGTCGACCCGGTATTCGCCGATGCATGGGAAGGGCTATCGATGGCTCTGGCCGATCTCGAACAGTGGGAAGAAGCAATCGAGGCGGCGAAAAAGGTGGTCGAATTGACGCCGAACGAGCAACTCGGATACACAAACCTCTCTCGCATCTACCAGCGTTCGGGGAACGTACCTGAAGCCGAAGCCTGGGCAGCAAAGGCACGCGTTCTCGACTGGAAACAGCAATTGAAGGAGGGGAAATCCTGAAGGATTGCTCGGCGCGAGCGGTCCGCGAGAACGAGCGGCGCGACTCGGGACGCAACCGTCGTGCTCTCACCCTGACGTTGCTGGCCACCGGGTCATTCTGCCTGGTGGAATTGATCGGCGGCTGGCTCACCAACAGTCTGGCACTGCTGTCCGATGCCGGACACATGTTCGCCGACGTGGCCGCACTGGCGATCAGTCTGTTTGCACTGCGTCTGGCGCAAAGACCTCCGACGCAAACGAAGACATTCGGCTACCATCGCATCGAGATTCTCGCCGCCTTCGTGAACGGTCTGGGCCTGTGGCTCATCGTTGGTCTCATCTTTCACGAAGCCTACCTCCGCCTGTTCGATCCGCCAGAGGTGCAAAGCACCCGGATGATCGCCATCGCGTCGGCCGGCCTGCTCGTCAATCTCTTCAGCCTGTTGATGCTGCATCGATCACAGGCCACCGACCTCAACATGCGTGCCGCCTTCGTTCATGTCCTCGGCGACGCCCTGGGTTCGGTGGGCGCCGTGGTAGCCGGCGTCATCATGGCCGCCACCAGTTGGTACCAGGCCGATCCACTGGTCAGCATCCTCATCGGTGCGCTCATCCTGCGCAGTTCATGGGGAATCGTTCGCGAATCCGTCGATATTCTCATGATGGGTACACCGAGAGAATTGAATCTGACACAGATCGAGACCTACCTGTTGGAGATCCCGGGTGTCTCGGAAGTGCATGATCTCCATGTATGGACGATGACCTCGGGCGTGTATCAGTTGACGGCGCATCTGGTGATCCATCGCAACGAGGAGCCCGGAGCCATCATCGATGCGGCGCAAACGGGGTTACGTGACCGTTTCGGCATCACACACACGACGGTGCAACTCGATCCGGAAGCTCCCTGCGCGGAAGAATTCCGTGCTCATTGAGAAAAGGAAGGAAGACAACTTGGAAACATTGAAACCGAGCGGACCCAACGCTCAGCAGATCGAATACTGGAATGAACAGGCGGGACCGCGCTGGGTGGCGCTGCAAGGATTCATCAACCCGCAGGTCCGGCCTCTGGGGCACAAGGCCATGGACAAAGCAGGTCTGGCACAAGGTGAACACGTGCTCGATGTCGGCTGCGGCTGCGGCGATACGACGCTGGAACTGGCACGGCGTGTCGGTCATGAGGGAATCGTGAATGCCGTGGACATCTCAACGGTCATGTTGAGTCGCGCCGAAGAACTGGCTCGAGATGAGGGGCTCACGAACATCCGGTTTCTGAATTCCGATGCGCAGACATACGACTTCGAAGATCGGTACGATCTCATCTTTTCCAGGTTCGGTGTCATGTTCTTCGCCCAACCGGTGGAGGCTTTCGCCAATCTCCGCAAAGCCTTGAAGCCGGAAGGACGTCTGACTTTCCTGTGCTGGCAGGCACTGAGCGAAAACCAGTGGATGCTCGTACCGTTGATGGCAGCACTGCCACACATCCCGCCTCCCACGCCGCCAGAGCCGGGATCTCCCGGGCCATTTTCCCTGGCCGATCCGAAACGTATCGAGGGAATCCTTCAAGCTGCCGGATTTCAGGACATCGAACTCGAGTCACTGCGGCAGACCGTGGTCGTAGGCGAGGGTTACGATCTCGATCAGGTGACAGAATTTTCCATGCAGATGGGTCCGGCCGCCCCTGCTCTGCGGACCGCTCCGCCGGCAACCCGGCAGAAGGTGGCCGCAGCGATTCGTGATGCGCTGGCGCCTCACGTCTCCAACGGCGCCATCCGGCTGCCGGCCGCAGCCTGGATCGTCAGCGCAGCCCGGGGGTAAAACAAAACGGGGTCTGTAATCACCCACAGACCCCGTCCCGGATTGATTCCAACGGGTCCGGCTTGTCAGACGAGCCGGACCCGTTGAGCATCTGCCTACTTCATTTGCCGAGCACGGCGCAGTTGCAGCATTCCGTACAGGCCAACGATGCTGAGCAGACCGGCCAGCATGGCCAGCATCGATGTCGACATCACAGGCACCGGCGCTTCGCAGTCGAGAGCATACGGTTCGCCCAGAAGCGGCGGCTGCGAGCACGTGTCGATCGCAAAGACCAGTTCGCGACAGCGTAGTAGCTCTGTACTCGTCACACAGAACCGTCCATTACCGTCCGTGCCTGTCGTACCGAGCAGGATGTCATCTCCCGATCCGGTACAGATGCGGTCCGGTCCACAGTCATACACCTGAACACAGTTTGGATTGAGATTCGGCATCGCACCGCCACCGCAGATACGTGGCCGGCCCTGGGACCCAGAACTGGCGTTCGGAGCACAGTCGTCCGCGTGACCATCACAGAGTCCACCGACACACCAATCTGCGCCGCTGCAGGTGAGACCGTCGTTGCAGCCGGTTCCATCAGGATCCGGGGCATTGCAGGCCTCATCGTCTTCATTGCAGGAGGTCGAGCAATTGCTGTCATTTTGATTCAGAGGCAGGCACGGATCACCCGGACTGACACAGGATCCAGAGCCATTACAGGCCTCGACGCCGGTACAAAACAGGCCGTCAGAAGTACACGCTGTCCCAGCGGCCACGAAGGCATTCTGCGGACAGGCAGCAGTCGAACCCGTGCAGTTCTCCGCCACATCGCACTCACCCGCGCTGCTGCGGCAGACTGTCGTTGCTGGCAGGAAGGCGTCGGCCGGACAGGCTGCCTGTGTCCCCGTGCAGTTCTCCGCCACGTCACATATACCCGCGCTGCTGCGGCAGACCGTCGTTACAGGTGCATATCCATCCGTCGGGCAGGCACTGCTGCTGCCCGT
>CAZEWD010000192.1:0-6282 GCA_964515725.1 uncultured Binatia bacterium (SeqCode) | reverse complement strand
TCGTCGGCCTCCGCAGGGGAATAACCGGCCGTTTCTGCCGCAATCCTGGTAAGGCCGCGATGAGAGACCGTGTTGCTGAGCCGGTGCACACCCATCTCCGGCAGGGCTGCTTCCAAGCCCTTTGAATAATCAAGCAGGTAAGAGTCATAAAACCACCCGCCGACAAGACCACCGATCACCCCGGATGCGATCACCGCACCCTTGGGCAATCCAGCCGCCCCGGTTGCCTGAGTCAGGATGTTGGCCACCACGGCGCTCGCAGCCGAACGATACGCAACGTCGCCAAGAGCGGTGAGCGCCTGTTGCAAGCCGACATTTTGTGGCAGGGTGCTGGCGGCAGAAGCAAGGGAGATGCTCACACCCGACACGATCACGCCGATTCCCACACTGACGGCTCCTGTAACAGCGCCAGCAGCAGCAGCCTTGCCAATCTGCGCCAGACTCGCGCCATTGGCCGCAGCAACAATCGTGTTGACGGCGGCCGACAGTGCTGCGGCCACGATCGCACCAATGAGCAGTTCCACGACCGCCTCACCGTTACGGTCGGTCTGATTTGTCGGATTCCATCCGGCGTAACCGTACGGATTGGCAAACTGGCGCATCGGATCCGGCGTCAGAAACTGTGCTAGTTGGGGATCGTAAAATCGAGATCCCGCATATTGCAGCCCCGAAATCGGTTCCGTGTCGTACCCCGTAAATCCCCGGCAACTCAATTCCCCACCGCAGATCTTACTCAAACGCCGGCCCGAGGCGTCAAAGACGCCGAGCAACGCTCCGTATGGGGCATAACGCATGTGGGCAGAGACCGCGCCTGCAGCATCGGTGATCATGTGAGTCGAGCCGAGATGGTCCAGATGGAAATGGCGGATCTGCCTACCTGCAGGAGACTGTGCCACAGCCGTTGCCGTGCACGAAAGGTCCGGCATCGTCGCTGTAAACCACAGACAGATCAGGAAGAGTGCTTGCCCCCGCCGGATGGATTTCCCGGCTCTGCTGCGGCGGCCCAACGGAAGCGACCACAGGAATACCGCGGCCACAACCATGAACGCTGCCCCACCGAAGCGTGCATTCGCCGGCGTGATTTCGAAACGGCGGCGAAAAGACGCAAGTAGTGAGTTGTTCGGCGCACTCCTGCCAGCGAGGCCCACACCGGTCACGCGATGGGAGGCTACCAACAACGGTCCTGCGAAGTAGTATTTCGTCAGATCATCGCCCTGCAGCTCGGCCAGGCCTCCGAAGTATCGCGTCCATTCTCCCTCACGTTTCATCGCCGCGCGCTGGCCCGCGTGGTTGTAAAGGAAACGGATCTGACCGCCGTTGATGCTTTCGAGGCGATTCTCCCTGTTGTAAGCGAAGTCGGAACCGGGCCCCGTCGTTCGATTTCCGTTCTCATCGTAGCGCAGGTGCCTGGCGTTACCTCGAATGCGAGCTGCCCGATGTGGATACGCCGAATCGTACTCCAGCTCGAAGCTCGTATTGCTCGTAAGGTTTCCGAGCAGGTCGTAAACGAAGTGTTCCGCTGCCTGCCCATTGGTCGTATGCCTCGTCAGACGCCCCAGGCCGTCATATTCCATTCGAGCACTACGATCGAGTTCGGGGTACCTTGCCATCGGGCCCGTATCCTCAATTTCGTCGAGCAGACCGTTGGCATTATAATGTGTGTATACCTGACGTGCCAAGGTGGTTGCTCCCCGTTTCGTATCGCTCACCATCAGGCGGAAGTCGACTGAAGCACCGCCATAGGCCCAACTGTCGATCGTGCCGTTGCCATGGAGCAATGCTCGAGGGCGGCCAAGGACATCGTATGTCATCCGGCGCACATACGGTTTCGCTCCTCTGACAGCACGCACCTGACCTACGGGATCGAACAGATATTTCACCTTCTCGCCATCTGGATACGTGATCGCTGTGACATGGTCCGCACCATCATAGTCGAATTGTATGGTACCTGTCGCAGGAGCGGCATCAGCCGGCAAAATGGACATGGCTTGCAACCGGGTCCGGCCGAGTGTGTCGTAGAAGATCGCGGTATGGCCACTCTCGTCATCGACCTGCGTCAACCGGCCGACTGCGGTGCGCCAGTCGTAGCCGTCTCCGAAACCGCTCGCGGTGTCATAAAAATCATACGTATACGCAACATCGCCACCCGAGGAACAATCAGCGATATAGGCATCACCTTCGCCATAGTGCTTGTCGGTCTGCCGGCCGGCTGCATCGAAACAGTAACGGATATGCCTTCCCTTGGCGGGATCATCTACAAATACCAGGTTTCCCGAAAGGTCGTATCCGTATCGCCATGACCCCGAATCTGGATCATCGATACGAATACGCCGCCCGAGAGAATCGTGCACCATTTGCGCACGCGTCCGTTCGTCCCAGATTCCCGGTGCGCTCGCCTGTTGGACGCTGCGCAAGCGGTCCAGACCATCGTAGGAACGCCGGATGGCGCCACCAAATCGTCCGTCAGCCCAGGTCGTCGTCTCGATCGACCGGCCAAAGGCATCCTGTCTCTCGATCACCGTGCTACCAGGACAGTTCCTGGTCACCGTACAGGTATCCAGCACACGGCTCTGCCAGGCCACATCATACTGCGTCTGCCGCAGTGAGCCATCAGGCCGTCGAATCTGGATCACACGATCGAGGGGATCGTATTCGTTCTCTGTGACGCCCCCACCCCGGGAGGCAGGCACGAAACTTCCGTTGCTGCGCATGACGACAAACGGCGCGTAGGTTCGCTTGATTCGTCCCCGCTCGTCGAACTGATGCGTCGCTTCGACGACGACCCGCCTTTTTCCGTCGACGACTGCATCGCGCTGCGTTTGCACACGTCGGCCGAGCGCATCGTACAGATCGACCCGGCTCGTGGTGTGGGTATTCGAGACAAGAGAGATCGTCAGTAATGCGGAAGTTTGACCTGTGCTCCCCAGCCGGTGTTCATACCGTGTCTGGGGACGACGCGGCGATTCGCCAGGGCGTTGCACGCTCAGGAGCCGGCAGAAAGTGTCGTAGGTATTCGTATAGACCGGTGCAACGCCCGCTGGATCACCCGACCAGTGCAGGACACTTTTCGTCAGCAGGGTACCGCAGCCCGGATCCCACGTTGAGCGCACGATCTGCCCCAGGGGATTTTCTACCGAGATCGGATAGGTTCGGGTCGCAGCATCGTAGGTGGTAAGGGTGGTGCCCCCGTTTGCATCGGTAACCGAAACGACGTTGCCGAAGATGTCGTATCGCATATTGGTCCTGACGCAATTCCCTGGCGCGGGACAGGGCCCACCACGTGGCAAAGCAGGATCGACCACTTGATCGAGCCAGCGCGCCGTCGTCAGAACATTGCCTCGATCATCGTAGGTGTACCAGGTGGCAGCCAGCCGCTTCTCCGCACTGGTTCCTGGAGATTCAACAATCTCCGTCGAAACGGCGCGATCCACCTGGTAGCGGCCTTGCGTGTTGGCGTATGCGAACAGAACACGGGTCTCAACCGGCGTCGTCTCACTGCCACCCCGAAGCGTCGAAGTGACGTTGCCATAATCGTCCCAGGCCTGATTGGTCACACCCGTGACCTTGCGCACCGTGCCGGCCGTCGTGTCGTAATGGAGGTCCACACCGAGACGGACCCATTGCCGGTCATTGGGCTCCAGTTCGCTGGGACACACGACAGGCTCGCAGCTTGAAGGCCCACTTCCGCAACTGCTGCTCTTCAGGTCGACACACTGCCAGCCGTAGCTTCTGTGCGCCAACAACAGATCGGACCCCCTGAATCGGCTGACGGCTTCCTGCTTGCCCTTCCGCACGGCATCCTGGTGAAAGAAGGACAGTTGCACGTTGCCTTGAGGATCCCTCTCACGCACGCTGCGAAAGCCTCGAAATTCACGGGCCCAGGGGGAGAAGAGGCCATAGGCATAGTCGATCTCCGTGACGACCTGGTGGGCGCCGGAATCGACGCCGCACGCCGGCGAATCTCTTCCCGTGCAAAGACCATCGTCACGCTCGATCCGGGTCAACGTCCACTGCACCCACGGCAGATGCGACGCTCCGTGTGGATCGGTGTTGTCCCACTGTGTGGAAGGCCGATATTCGAGATAGATGCTGCCGCCCAGCCCGTTCTCCATCTGCACCAGGAGATCGGCGCGATTTCCCTTCGGATTTGCGGCAATACGCGACGTGCCGCCCATACAAACAGCGCCGTCGCTGCTGGCACACCAGGCCCCGCTCGCGTTGCGCCAGATGCGCAGCTTGCCGGCGACATCACCAAAATCGACGAAGTCCACCAGGCCGTCCCCGTCAATGTCGAAGGTGTCGGCAAAGGTCTTTCCACCACCGAGTGTGACATGATCATCGACGTCCCGGATGCGATCGAGTGGACTCCACCACGGGCGAGCCGGAGCAAACCCACCGCCACGATTAAGCCAGACCGTCCAGTACGGATTCGATGGCGAGGTGTTACAGGCTTCGACGATGTCGGGTAGCCCGTCGCCGTTGATGTCAAAGAAATCACGGAAGACGTCGGTCCCATCCCACATCGTCTGGCGCAATCCGTTCCAGGGGTGTTTCGTAGGCCACGAGCAATTCGAACTCGCCACGGGCCAGTTGGTGGGCGAAGTGACACCGCTGCCGGTGTTGATCCGAACCAGCCAGGCACCCGTGTATCCGGCACCACCGAAGTGTTCCCAGGTGTGGATCTGGTCGGGTAGGCTGTCGCCGTTCAAGTCGGCAATTCCGGCGATCTGCAGTCCGAATTCCGTCGTGAAACGTAAAAGACTCCACGAAGTGTCGAAGATGGTGCCGTTGCCCGCCTCGAACCCATCGCCGGTATTATACCAGACACGCCACGGCAGCGGATCCGCCTGCACCAGATCGGCAAGCCCATCGCCATTCATGTCGATGAGATCGCGGATATCGCCCGTACCATCCCAACCGGCATAGGACAGGTTGGATTGTGACCAACGGAACTCGGGGAATGGAGCGAGCCAGTCGATACCAGGGCCAAACCCCCAGGCGCCGCCACCTTCCGGCGTCCGTCCGGGAAAGACACGCCAGTACGGATACCCCGGCCTCCAGGTCGAAGTCACGACAAGATCAGGGATCGCATCTCCGGTGAGATCAATCGTGTCGATCGTCGACCAGACATTCCCGCCCGCGTTGCTGCGTTCTTGCCGGATCGATGGGCAGGCAAGCCCCAGTTCCACGAATGGTCGTTCCACCGACCATTCGAGCGGGGTATCGGCAAATCCCCAGGGGCGGCCTGGGTAGACCTTCCAGTGCAGCGCCGCCGGACCGCGGCAAGTTGCAGGCACTTCAACCAGGTCGGGGATCGCATCCCCGTTGATATCAAAGATCTCGCGGCGTGTTTTCGAGTCTTTCGCACCCCGCTCGGTCCAACGCCCGATCGATGGACTTTCGACGGGCGGGCGCGTGGCGGATTGGGCACTCCCAAATCCAAATTTCGCGGTGTCTACCTGGTGGTAGAGGAATGACGTACTTGCAGGCGCTCCGTCCGTACGGGACAATGCGCGGTTCGCGCCGTCGAGCAGAGTCACCGCGTACAGAAAGGATTGCCTTCCGTTCCGGGCGGTGCGTGATTCGTCGACATCGTACTGGAACAGATACGAACGGACGACAGCGTCCCCCGCCCGCACCTCGATCCGATCGAGCAGCCGGTCGAGTTCTACGGGAAAGCCGCTCATGGCATTGATGATCCGGTCCTCGCAGGGTCGACTGCTGGGGCGCCCGTCCGGACACATTTGCGGTTCGCGCCAGACGAATCGCACATCGAAGGGCGGCGGCAGCCCTGATCGCAGATTCCCGCCGTAGACGATTTGCTGTGGATAACGATAGTGGGAGTTTTGCGATCCGTCGTACGCAACATGGAGGTAGTTGCCATTGAGATCCTCGACATGCGTCAGATTCCACGCGAATGTGGAACATCCGGGTCTCGGGAAGACCGGCTGGCGGGCCATCTGCTCGTCTCCAAAAACGTAGCGCACTCCGCTCTTGTCCCAGACCTCCCACGAGTTCCGACTTGAATCGAAGTCGATCCGGAGAAACGACTCTTCGACCCTCGCCCGGCAGCGCCCGGCTGCATCGAGTTCACACTCGATCGTCGCGCTGGGCAGGCTCAAGACAAAACGGTTGTGTTCGGCCCCACACCGGATTGCCCCCTCTTTTGTACTGCGGTGGATCCTGCCCAATGGCAGATCCCAACCATATCCATATGGCCCGGGCCCGGCGCTGCTCGAATATTGGAGCGCCAACTTCGGCATGAGTCCCTGGCGGCCCGGA
>CAZEWD010000191.1:0-6285 GCA_964515725.1 uncultured Binatia bacterium (SeqCode) | reverse complement strand
GTCCCCCTGACAGCTATGTCGATACCGACGGCGATGGCGCTGCCGATGGCTGTGATAATTGTCCAACGGCGGCCAATCCCGGCCAGGAGGATTCGGACAGTGACGGTCTTGGTGACGCCTGCGATCCGTGCAATGCGAATCCTCCCTCCTATATGACCAAACATCGATTGGCGATCACCAAGCTGCTGACGGGTCCGGGGGATGACAAGCTGGTCTTCCGAGGGCGTGCCATTCTGCCGCTGATGCCGCTCATCAAGCCGCATGAGAAAGGCGTGCGAGTACTGTTGCAGGACAGCGCCCATACCGATTTCCTCGATGTGACGATTCCAGGCGGTGCCTACGACAAATTGACGAAGATCGGCTGGACGATGAGTCGCAATGGCGCGCGCTGGAATTATCGCAACCTTGGCCCGAATCCGCCGGGTGGTATCTACCGTGCCTCGCTGCGCATAACGCCCATTCCTGGAGAAGTTGTGTTCTCGGTCTTGGGACGAAAAGGGGGCTACAACTTCCCGCTACAGAACATTCCGGTGCGAGGAATCCTGGTCGTCGATTCACCGCTGGCGATAACAGGTCAGTGTGCCGAAGGGATCTGGCCGGGACCGCGCCGCGTTCAGCCCGACTGTGTCGTAACGCCCCGGGGAATCCTGCGTTGCCGGTAGAGAACCATCGGCGGTATTGGTTTCGCCAGGTGTAGCGGAGAAGAGGAGATCGGGCGGGTGTGACCCGTCCGATCTATCCAACGATCGTCCCTGCGAGCAGACAGCATTGCCAGCCGGGGCGGTGCGCCCTATAAGGCAACGCCAAAGGAAAACACTCGGATGGCTCATGTCCATGGCGGTCGGATCATCGCGAAAGCGTTGAAAGCGGAAAACGTTCCCTACATTTTCACCCTCTGTGGTGGGCATGTGATGCCGATCTATGACGGCTGCATCGACGAGGGGATTCGCACGATCGATGTGCGTCACGAGCAGACAGCGGCGCACGCAGCGGATGGCTGGGCACGCGTCACTGGACAGCCGGGCGTAGCCGTCGTGACGGCCGGTCCTGGTCTCACCGATGCCGTCACCGGTGTGGCCAGCGCGTTCCGGGCTCATATCCCGATGGTCATTTTCGGTGGACAGGGACCACGACCCTTTGCGGACATGGGATCGTTGCAGGACATGAATCACGTCGAGTTGATGAGACCGATCACCAAATGGTCGGTTGCGGTCCCCGAGGGACGCCGCCTGGCGGAATATGTGAGCATGGCATTCCGGATTGCGACGACGGGTCTGCCTGGACCTGTGTTTCTCGAAGTGCCGCTCGATCAATTGTTCAACTATTACGACGAAGCAGATATTCCCTTTCCGGCACAGTACCGTACGGAAGCTACTGCGGCTGGCGATCCGGAATACGTCCAGCGTGCCTTCGACCTCCTGCGCAAGGCGGAAAGACCGATTGCCCTCGTGGGCAGTCAGTTGCGTTGGTCGCGCCGCCGTGCGGTTTACCCGAAGTTCGTCGAGACCTTTGGGATGCCGATCTATGTGAACGGTCTCGGCCGAGGGTCGCTGCCACCCGACAATCCGTATTTCTTTTCACTGACGCGCAAGGACGCTCTACGCAATGCGGACGTGGTGCTGATTTTCGGCACTCCACTGGATTTCCGACTCGGCTATGGCCGGGAATCGCACTTCAATCCGCAGAGCGCCATCATCCAGGTCGATCTGGACGGTGGCGAGATCGGACGGAACAGGCCGATCGAGGTCGGTATCGTCGGCGATACCGGACATGTGATGGAACAACTCACCACGTTGGCCGAAGCGGGCAAATACAGCGCGGCCATGATCAAGCCCTGGGTCGATGACCTGCGGCAGCGCGAGAGAAAGAAGTGGGAAGGTATGCAGGCCGAGATGAATTCGGATGCGACGCCGATCAATCCCATGCGTGCCTGTAGGGAAATCGCTGAGGCAGTCGGGAAGAACGTTATTGCGATTGGTGATGGCGGTGATTTCGTCGCCACTGCCGCGTCTATTCTCAAGATCCACGAGCAGGGGCACTGGCTCGATCCAGGGCCGCTCGGCACTCTGGGAGTTGGCCCTGGGTATGCGATGGCAGCCAAACTCGCCAAGCCGGACAATCCCGTGGTGATCATTTACGGCGACGGATCTTTCGGGCTGCACGGACTCGAATTCGAAGCCATGGTGCGGCAGAAAATCAATGTCGTCGGGATCATCGGTAACGATGCGGCCTGGCAGCAGATCCGCCGTGGTCAGATCCAGATGTATGGAGAAGAGCGTGCCGTGGCGACAGCCCTCAACTTCACCCATTACGAGAAGGTCGTGGAGGCTCTGGGCGGTCATGGGGAATACTGTGAACGGCCGGAGCAGATCCGGCCGGCGATTGAACGAGCCATCGCCGCTGGCAAACCGGCTCTGATCAACATCCGGATTGGCGCCAGCGACTTCCGCAAGGATGCCCTCGCCGTCTGATGTCGTGATCCCCCGAGGCTGCGCAACCGGTGCCGGAATGGCCCGTGTGTGAGCCGTGTTTTCCACAACCCAAGGGTGTGCCTGGCCGTCTGAAGCCATTTCCCGGCGATGGCTGACTTTCCGTCTGGTGCGAAACCGGGCAATGCACTAAAGGCCCGTCATGGACGAGTCGACCGCGGCTGTCATCGTCATTGGCAACGAGATCCTTTCGGGTAAAGTGACAGACCAGAACGCGGCATTTCTAAGCAGTGAGCTCCGCCTTCTCGGTGTCGATCTACGGCGCATTCTGGTCATTCCGGATGATCTCGAGACGATTGCCGATGCGGTGCGTGACTATAGTGCTCGTTTCGGAATCGTATTCACGTCCGGGGGTGTGGGCCCAACGCACGATGACATCACGATCGCCGGTGTGGCGCACGGTCTCGGACAGCGCGTTGTCCGGCATCCGCTCCTGGAAGCAAAGATCCGGGAAATTTCAGGGGAACGGCTCAACGATGCCCGCCTCAAGATGGCCGAGGTGCCGGAGGGCGCGGAACTCATTTTCGGGGAGGATCGGTTCCTCCCCCTCGTGAAGGTGAAGAACGTCTATATTCTGCCGGGGATTCCAGAGCTTTTCCGGGCGGAGTTTTCTTCTGTGCGGGCGCGTTTCTGTGCGACGCCATTCCACCTGCGGGCTATCTACTTGAGCGCGATGGAGAGCACCATTGCCGAGTTTCTCAATGAGACTCTGTCCAGATTCCCTCGTCTGTTGCTGGGGTCGTATCCACGACTGGGCGATCCGGAGTATCGTGTTCGTGTGACCCTCGAATCGAAGGACCGGGAATATCTGGAACAGGCGTTCAAACACCTGATGGCACAACTACCCGTCGAGGTGGTAATTCGTACCGAGTGACGGGGTGACTCGCGAAAAGAGGAGGACGAGGACGATGAAACGGATGATTTTTGTGTTGGCGCTGGTGTTTGCCGTGACCAGCAGCTCCGTGGCTCGCGCCGATGGTGAGTATGCCGCGGAACTCGGCTGGGGATCTCTCGCCGTGCTGTGCAACGTGTTCTACATGCCGGTGAAGTTGGTGTACGCCACGCTGGGCGGGATCACCGGAACACTGGCCTACGGCTTGACACTGGGCGATATCGAGACGGCCGAGGCTGTCTGGCATCCGACGATGGGAGGCGACTATGTCGTCACGCCGCGGATGCTGAACGGCAAAGAATCGATCGACTTCAGCCCGACCCGCTCGAGCCGTACATCCAGAGGCTACGGGAGGCTCGAAGAAGATGAATAGAGCGGTGCTGGTCGTCGGCGGGATCGTTTTGCTCGGAGCCATCGCGATCGGCGGATACCAATGGCGCCTGCGATCACAGGCGGCGCAGTGGTCGGGGCCGATGCAGGAGATCGTCGACGAGAAAATCACACGTGATGGCGACGTCACCCACAGCCGCCTGGTGGCGATCATCGACGCTCCGATCGATAAAGTCCAGGCGACTGTGTGGCAGCTCGAAAAGCTCCAGGAACTGGTGCCGAATTTCAAAATTTCGCGACTCATTGCGGCCGACGGAAATGTCAAGAAAATGGAAATGGGCATCCAGGCGCTGAGCTTGCCGCTGTTGAACTACGAGATGGAATTTACCCTGCATCCCGAGGAGCATCGGGTGACGTTCAAAACCATCAAGTCTCAAGCGCAGGATATTCAGGGCGAATATCGCCTCGAATCGTCGCCGGATGGAACGAAAACGCGTATGACGTATATCACGACGGCAAAAGACAAGATCGCCGTGCCTTTTCCGCAGTCAGTTCTGGACAGTGCCGGCCGTGAAACATTCGTCAACACCGTGCGGGGCATCCAAAAAGCAGTCAAAGCAGGATAGAGCGGATCACCTCGGCGCTTTGCACATTGACTTGCCGGGGACCATGTCTTCGCCTTCCATCATGAGTGTTACCCATACGGCCCGCTTTGTGGCGGGTGCCGCAGACGTACGGCGTATTCCTCCTGCAAAGACACCCGAAATCGCCTTTGCCGGCCGCTCCAACGTGGGGAAATCGTCGCTCCTGAACCGGCTCGTCGGGAGCTCCAAACTGGCGCGAGTCAGCAAGACGCCGGGGCGAACACAACAGATCAATTTTTTCGAAGTCGATGGCAAGCTGGGTTTCGTGGATCTTCCCGGATACGGCTTTGCGCGGGTCCCGTTGTCCGTGAAGGAGCGCTGGAAGGTTCTGGTCGAGACGTACCTGACCGGCCGGGCAGCGCTCCGGCTGGTGATCGTCCTGGTGGACCTGCGGCGAATGCTGCAGGACGATGATGTGCAGCTTCTCGAATATCTTGCCGCCCATGGTCTGTGTGCGTTGGTCGTCGGCACCAAGGCCGACAAGCTACCGCGTGGCCAGCGCCTCCAGCGCGCCCGTGAGTTACAGCTTCTGGCCGCCCGATTCGGTGCCGAGGCCATGACGTGTTCCTCCGTTACCGGCGAGGGAATTACAGACCTCTGGAGACGAATCGTTACGGTGGCATCCTGATGTGATCCCCGTGCCGCTCGTCAGGTTGGCGCACGCGGACGCGCATGCTACGTAGCCGGGGCTATGGCAACGTTCTGGGTCGGGACGTCCGGGTTCAATTACAAGGAATGGCGGGGGCTGTTTTACCCGGCGGATCTCCCGGAACCGGAAATGCTGCGGTTTTTCGCACAGCGTTTCAACACCACCGAGCTCAACTACACGTTCTACCGGATGCCCACGGTCCGAATGATGCAGAGCTGGGCCAAGGAAACTCCCGAAGAATTCGTTTTCAGTCTGAAGGCGCCTCGCCGGCTCACGCACGATCTACGCTTGCGCGATGCCGCCGATCCCCTGGCGCACTTTTGCGACACGGCGAAAGTCCTCAAACACAAACTCGGTGCGGTGCTCTTCCAGATGCCACCCTTCCTCAAGAAGGACGTTGCGCGCCTCGAGGACTTCCTTCACCAGTTGGAGCCGGGATTTCGCGCTGCGTTCGAATTTCGCAATCCGACCTGGTTTGCCGATGACGTCTACGAATGCCTACGGCGTTTCGAGTGCGCCATGTGCATTTCCGATCGTGAGGAGCGGTCGACGCCTTTCGAAGCCACGGGACCGTTCGGATACTTTCGCTTGCGCCGCCCCGATTATTCGGAAGCGGATTTGCAGGAATGGGCACAACGCTTGTTCGAGATCGGGACTGCCTGGCAGGACGTCTTCGTATACTTCAAGCAGGAATCGGATGCGTATGGAGCGCAACTGGCCGCACGACTCCAGTTCCTGTTGCGTCCGCGGGACGTCGAGCCGGCGGTCGAACAACTCTGAGAATCGGTCCCAGGAACATTTGCCCGGGAAAGGGATTGCGGATGGCGGATGCAGGCGTGCAGGGAATGTTGACGGAATCGAAGCTGCGCACCCTCGTTCGTAGCGGAGAGATCGACACGGTGCTGACGGTCTTTCCGGATCTCTACGGGCGACTGATCGGTAAGCGCATCGCGGCTCATTATTTTTGCGAGGATGTGTTGGGCCACGGAATGCACGCCTGCGATTATCTGCTGGCTTGCGATATGGAGATGGACCCGGTACCCGGATACAAGTTTGCATCCTGGGCCGACGGTTATGGCGACATCCGCTGTATTCCTGACCTGAGCACGCTGCGCCGTGCCACATGGCTCGAACGTACAGCCATTGTGCTGTGTGATGTCTTCAACGAGGAACGCGACGAACTCGTCGAGGTGGCGCCGCGCTCGATCCTGCGACGCCAGCTCGAACGTGCCGCCAAAATGGGCTTGTCTGCCATGGGTGCGACGGAACTGGAGTTCTTCA
>CAZEWD010000190.1:0-6288 GCA_964515725.1 uncultured Binatia bacterium (SeqCode) | reverse complement strand
TGCGTGCGCTCGAAGAAGCTCTGGTAGAATTCGCCGGTTGTGCTGTCATCATCAGCCACGATCGGTGGTTTCTCGATCGTGTCGCCACACACATGCTGGCCTTCGAAGGAGACAGTAAAGTCGTCTGGTTCGAGGGGAATTATCAGGACTACGAGACGGATCGCAGGCGGCGTATGGGTGCCGATGCGGATCAGCCGCATCGGATCAAATATCGAAAACTCACCGTCTGAGATTACAGTGGTGTTGCCCACAGCGCCAACCGCGCCATAATCCAACCATGTTTGAAATCGTTACCGAACACATCGATATCGACCGAGTGCAGACTGCTGTGGCGGATCCTGCCGGTGGCGCGACGGTCAGTTTCGTCGGCACGCCCCGGGACCACAACGACGGTCGCCAGGTGACGGGACTCGAGTACGAGGCGTATACCGAGATGGCTCTGTCCGAGATCCGCAAGATTGGCGACGAGGTCCGCCGGCGCTGGCCGGTTCTTGGTGTTGCCATCGTGCATCGTATTGGATCCGTACCGATTGGTGAGGCAAGTGTCGTCATTGCGGTATCGTCTGCCCATCGTGCCGTGGCCTTCGAGGCCTGCCGTTTTGCAATCGATCGCCTGAAGGAAGTCGTGCCCATCTGGAAAAAGGAACACTTCGAGGGAGGGCAGGTGTGGATTGGTTCGCAGACGGGCGCCGAGTTTGCGTCTGGCCAGAAGAATCCATGAATCCCGTGATACTCCGCCTTTACGAAGGAGGAAACGCTGTGGCCGAATTGACTGCCGTAACCGATGCAACGTTTGACCAGGAAGTGCTCCAGGCCAGTGTGCCTGTTCTCATTGATTTCTGGGCGCCCTGGTGTGGGCCTTGCCGCGCCATTGCGCCGGTCGTCGAGGAACTCTCGCAAGAATACGCGGGTAAACTCAAGGTAGTGAAGATGAACGTGGATGATAATCCGAACACGCCAGCTCGCTACGGTGTCCGTGGAATCCCCAACCTGATCCTGTTCAAGGGTGGCCAGGTGCAGAACCAGATCGTCGGCGCTGTACCGAAGGCCCAGTTGGTAAAAGCCATTTCTGACGTTGTCTGACCTGCGTCCGGATTGAGGCCGGCCGGAGTTATCTGAGGAAACCATGCCTGGTACCGTCAGCCGTAATCTGATCGTCAAAGCCTTCGGAACCCCCGATGTGGCTGAGGGTTCGGTGAACGAGCCGCGTGAGCGCAGCGAAGAAGGCTTTGAATTCAACGAGAAGTGGCTTTTCAAGCGTCCATCGAAAGACCCCGCCGGTGCGTGGGAACGTATCATCTATTGGCGCCGTTACGATTACGTCGGGTCGATGATCCGGAAATCGAAAGATGGCCCGTGGGAGCGGGATGAGACGTTGCCCGCCGCCCTGCAGCGAGCGGCCTGAATCGTCTGTTCTTTCCTGCCAGACCTGTCTGTTGAGGACAGGTCTGACGATCCATCGGTCAGAGAGTTTGAACTCGCGGCCTTTTCCGCTTTGCAAAGGAGTAACCAATGATCGAAGCCGTTCGAAAGCTGTATGCATCGTACGCCGGCCGACTGGAGCCGATGCGCCGCCGCCTTGGGCATGATCTCACCCTGACGGAAAAGATTTTGTTCACCCACCTCGACAAGCCCGAGACGAGCGATGTGACGCGTGGCGTCGGCTGGATCCAACTGCGTCCCGATCGGGTTGCCATGCAGGACGCCACCGCACAGATGGCGTTGCTCCAGTTCATGCAGGCGGGCCGTAAACAGGTGGCGGTACCGAGCACGATTCATTGCGATCACCTCATTCGTGCGCGTTTCGGCGCCGAGAAGGACATGCCGGTCGCTCTGACGGAGAACGATGAAGTGTACCAGTTCCTGCGTTCTGCAGCCCAGAAATACGGCATTGGTTTCTGGAATCCCGGTTCGGGGATCATCCACCAGGTCGTTCTCGAAAATTATGCCTTTCCCGGAGCGTTGATGCTCGGCACCGACTCTCACACTCCGAATGCCGGAGGGCTCGGCATGCTGGCCATCGGTGTGGGAGGCGCAGACGCGGCCGAGGTTATGGCGGGACTGGCATGGACCGTCCGCATGCCGAAGGTCGTCGGTGTCCACCTGAAAGGCAAGTTGTCCGGTTGGACGGCTCCGAAGGATGTCATCCTGAAGCTTGCGGGGATCATGACCGTGAAGGGCGGGACCGGTAAAATCATCGAGTATTTCGGTGAAGGAACACACTCGATCAGTTGCACCGGTAAGGGGACGATCACCAACATGGGCGCTGAGCTCGGAGCGACGACCTCCGTGTTCCCGTACGATGAACGCATGGCCACCTATCTCCGAGCCACACGGCGAGCGGAGATTGCCGATCTGGCGGACCAGTATCGGGCCGATCTGACAGCGGATCCGGCGATCGCCAGGAGTCCGGAAAAATTCTACGACGAAATCATCGAGATCGATCTGTCCACACTCGAGCCGCATCTCGTTGGGCCGCACACTCCCGATCTGTCTCGGCCGATCTCGCAAATGGGAGAGGATGCCGAGAAGAACGGTTATCCGATGGATATACGCGTTTCCCTCATCGGAAGTTGTACGAATTCATCCTACGAAGATATCGGACGTGCCACCCATATTGCACGGCAGGCTTTGGCACATGGTCTCAAGGCGCGCACTCCATTTCTCATCACACCCGGGTCGGACCAGATCCACAATACCATTCAACGTGATGGACAACTTGAAGTGCTCGAGAAGGTCGGTGGTACGGTCCTGGCGAATGCCTGTGGTCCGTGCATTGGACAGTGGCAGCGGGAAGACATCAAGAAAGGGGAACGCAACACGATCGTGACGTCGTTCAACCGCAACTTTCCCGCCCGGAACGACTCGAATCCAGAGACCCTGGCCTTCATGGGGAGTCCGGAAATCGTCACCGCGATGGCTCTTTCGGGCCGGCTCGATTTCAACCCGTTGACCGACACACTGACCAACGACAAGGGTGAAGCCATTCGGCTCACGGCACCGGAAGCTCCAGAACTGCCGGCAAAGGGGTTCGCCCCGGGTCACGCCGGTTTCATCGCACCACCGCCGCCCGGAACACCAGTCGAGGTAATCGTCAAGCCGGACAGCGAACGCCTTCACCTTCTGGAACCATTTCCTGCGTGGGATGGCAGAGATTTCGAAAACCTGTTGATTCTGCTGAAGGCGAAAGGGAAATGCACCACGGATCAGATCTCGCCGGCGGGTCCGTGGCTGAGGTTCCGTGGCCATATCGACCGGATCAGCGACAACATGTTCACGGGTGCGGTGAATTTCTTCACGGGTGAGAGAGGAACGTGATGTCCTGTCGGGAGAAACCGGTCTGCCGTTCCCGCAGATTGCGCGCCATTACAAGGCCGAGGGAATTGGCTGGGTGGCAATTGGTGATGAGAACTACGGGGAGGGATCGAGCCGTGAGCATGCGGCGATGGAACCGCGCTTCCTTGGTGCTCGCGCCGTGATCGCACGGAGTTTTGCGCGGATCCATGAAACGAACCTGAAGAAGCAGGGGATGCTGCCCCTGACCTTTGCGGATCCGGCGGACTACGAGAAGGTCCGGGAGGACGACCGTGTCAGTATCATTGGTCTGGCAAACCTTGCACCCGGCCAGCCGGTACAGGTGATTCTCACGCATTCCGATGGAACGAAAGACACGATCTCCTGCCGGCATAGTTTCAGCGCCGAGCAACTCGAATGGTTCAAGGCCGGCGCGGCAATGAACCTCATGCGCACGGCCGACTGACCTGAAGCGCTTACCGGATTGGATCGCGAAGGCTGCTCGATGTGGCGGGGAGCGTTGCAGGACAACGCCCCGGCGTCCGGTGCTTCACTGCCGGGGTGTGTCACCGCCGCTACAAATGCTGCATAACGCCGGTGCGTAGAGCAAAGGCGATAATATCCCCTCGCCACCCATTTCACGGGGGCGAGGGATGGGGTGAGGGAGCAACCTTCATTCCAGCAACGAACGGAAGCATGCTGCGCTGCAACTTGGCTGCCTCAGCGGCTTGACGGAGTTGTCCACAAATTGGGCAAGACCAGTTCCGCTCATCGGGTATTCTACACGGTGAATCGTTGCCGAGCGGTGGATCTCGACTGGAGTGAAAACGCCCGTATTCCTGGACCCCGGCGCGTCAGATTTTGCCTTGCTGTGCCAGGATCCGGCGGGCCTGGACCACTACGGTGGCGGAAATGTTTTTGCTCTTGGCGATGAAACGCAGGTCGCGTTCGTTCAGCCGGCGCACGAAGTGGAGCGCCGTGGTCAGCGGTGTTTTGGGATTCATGACGAGTCCGAGTCGAACCTGGTAGTTGCGCGCCCAGTTCTTCTGATCTCCGATCAGACGCAGGATGTCGCTGTCGATATTTCGGTTACGCGCAACACCGATGATTTCATCTTCCGTGATTCGCGGGTTACGGAGCACGAAGCGTGATATCAGGCGATTCGTATCGCGAATCAGGAGGGTGCGCGCCTCACGGTTTCCCATCATGGCAAGCTTGATCTTCTCGCCCACCTTCATCTGGCCGATCTTGAAATAAAGGCTCTTGTTCACCTGTTCCGGACTGTCCGGTTCGAGCAGCAGTTCTTCCGGAACCTCGTAGTCATCCGTCCCTTTCTCGATCGTTTCCGCAATCGATTCGAGTTGTTGGAGATCCGCGCTCGGAAATTGATCCGTTTGCATGATCGTTCAGTTCAGTGGGCTCACCGCAAGCGATCCAGTTCGGAAAGAGGCAGTGATTTCCCTTCTTCTTCCGCCAGCGCCGGAGCCATACCTCCTCATTCCTGCTTCTGCGCCCGGGCTGCCTCGGCCTCCTTCACGACCTTGTCCGTCAAGAACGCCGGCAACTCCTCGTAGTGTGAAAAGGCGATGGTGAATGAGCCGCGTCCGCTGGTCAGAGAGCGCAGGTCAGGCGAGTACTTCAAGACTTCCGACATCGGCACCTGTGCCTTGATGGCCTGGCCATTCGGCTTCGCATCGACCCCCAACACCTTGCCGCGGCGGCTGTTCAGGTCGCCAATGACATCCCCCATGCAATCGTCGGGGACCGTTACTTCCATGGTCATCACTGGTTCCAGCAGGATTGGCCTGGCGTTGTTGACCGCGTTCTTGAAGCCCAGCGATGCGGCAATCTTGAATGCCATCTCGGACGAATCGACGTCGTGGTATGAGCCGTCGTAGAGGGTCACCTTCACATCCACCATCGGGTAGTGTGCGAGAACCCCCTCCGTCATGGCCTCGCGTACGCCTTTTTCCACTGCCGGAATGTATTGTCGTGGCACGACCCCGCCTTTGATGGCATCGACGAATTCGAATCCTGTCCCGCGTGGCAGCGGCTCGACCTTGAGCCACGTGTCACCGTACTGGCCACGGCCGCCGGTCTGTTTCTTGAGCTTGCCCTGCGCTTCGGCGTGACCTTTGATCGTCTCTTTGTAGGGTACCTTCGGCGCCTTCAACTCGACCTCTGCGCCGAACTTGCGCTTCAATCGCTCGATGACGACTTCGATGTGGAGCTGCCCTACACCGGAGAGGATGAGTTCGTGTGTTTGTGGATCCCTGTGCATTTCGAGGGATGTGTCCTCTTCCATCATGCGGGCCAGAGCCAGCGATGCCTTTTCGTCGTCTCCCTTGCTTTTCGGCTCGATGGCAAACGAGATCGCCGGTGGCGGTGTCTGGAAACCCGGATAAACGATGGGCGCTTTCTCGTCTGCCAGGGTGTCGCCCGTTGCCGTTTCCTTGAGCTTTGCGACAGCAACAATTTCACCCGCGACCGCCTGATTCACCTGCACCTGTTTCTTTCCCGTCAGTTGCAGGAGGTGGCCGAGCCTCTCCTTGGTGTCCCGGGTCGTATTGGCCACCTGCGTGTCCGATGTGATCCGTCCCGACAGGACACGGAAGAGGGAGAGCTTGCCGGCAAATGGGTCGACCAGTGTCTTGAAAACGATGCCTGAGAACGGCTCTTCCGCATGGGGCTGCCGGTCGATCGCTTCTTTGACTTTGGGGTCCTTGCCTTCGATCGGACCGAGATCGGCCGCTGACGCAAGGTATTGGATCACCGCGTCCAGCAACGCGTGTGTGCCGTTGGCCGGGGGACCTGCGCCGAACAGGACCGGCACGAAACGGCGGGCGATGGTCCCTTCACGAAGCGCCGTGGTGAGTTCCTCGTCTGTCAGTGTGCCGTTTTCGAGATACCGCTCCGTGAAGTCGTCGTTGGCTTCCGCAGCCAACTCGATCATCTGCTCGCGAGCTGCGGTGGCGCGTTCGGCCAGGTCGGCTG
>CAZEWD010000189.1:3689-6378 GCA_964515725.1 uncultured Binatia bacterium (SeqCode) | reverse complement strand
TAGTCGTTCAGTGATTTTTTCCGGGGTTGGCAGATCTGTGATTCTGTCCTCCCCTGGGGCCACATTGTCAGTATTTTTGCATCGGCTGGGGAAACGGAAGCAACTCCCGGGACGACTGGACTTTTTCGGTCGGAGCTGTACCTGGCCGGTACCGTCGACACCCTTGGACAGCATGGGTCCTGCCGCTGCACGTCGCGGGTGGCTATCGCCCGGAACGTGTCGGCCGAGCGAAGCTGTCCGGGAACTGGTGGGACTGAATCCAGGAGCCTGCAGAACTTCGCCCGCGTGACTCTGCCCCGATGTCGATCACAATCATTCTCATCCCGGTTCCGAAGCCAAAAAGGACGCCGGATAGACTCCCCTGCCCACCTCTGCAAAGCAGCCCTGCGAAGCGATCTGCACAATCGGCGAAAGATCAACAGGCAACCGGAGTCGCAATCGCTTGATCGGACGGCTACCGGCGTAATACGTTGCCAAAGGTCAGCCTTGTCATCGTACCCATGACACCGAATCACAGGATCACCAGGGAGCCGGTCCCTTGAACCAGCAAGACGCTTCCAGCAGTGCACCGGGAGGGATTATACAGTGGATCCCGGCTCTCGGTTCACTCCGCCACTACGGGGGACGCGAGGCGCGCGCCGATCTGGTAGCCGGCCTGACCGTCGCGACCGTCGCTGTACCGCAGGCCATGGCCTACGCCATGATTGCCGGCCTCCCCGCCGAGTACGGCTTGTACACGGCGATCGTCATGACGGCCGTCGGGGCCGTGTTCGACTCCTCACGCCAACTGATCAATGGTCCCACCAACGCCATCTCCATCGCCGTGCTGAGTGCGATCTCGTTCGTCGAGGGCCCGGAACAACGGATCCAGGCAGTCGTCCTGCTCGCTTTCATGATGGGTGTGATCCAGATCGCCATCACGCTTTTCCGGCTGGGCGACCTCACGCGGTACATTTCGCACTCGGTCATCGTCGGTTTTACCGCCGGTGCGAGCGCGCTGCTCGTTCTGGACCAGACGAAACATCTTCTCGGCCTCGAAGCGATGGGAGGCGGTCACGATCACTTCCTGTACCGTTTCTGGCTCACCCTGACGAAGGGAGGAAACGTTCATCTGCCGACCGCCGCCATCGGTTTCGGCACGATCCTGGCGCTCACGGCCCTGCGCTGGCTGAAGGCGCGCCTCGGCTGGCAACTGCTTCCCGAACTGCTTCTGATCGTAACCGCCATGGCCGGGCTCGTGGCGTACACCGGACTCGACCAGCAAGGGGTGAAAGTGGTGGGTGAAATCCCCGCCAAACTGCCGTCTTTTCAACCCCCGGCGTTCAATGCCCTGATGATCCGCGATTTCTCTACGGGCGCTCTGGCCATCGCGCTGTTGGGTCTGCTCGAAGCCACTGCCATGGCCAAGGCCATCGCCGCACAGACACGCCAGAAACTCGACATGAATCAGCAGTGTCTCAGCGAGGGCCTGGCAAATCTTGTCGGCAGCTTCTTCCAATGCATGCCAGGATCGGGCTCCTTGACACGCTCCGCCATCAATCAACAGGCCGGCGCGGTCACACAATGGTCGGGCGTCGTCTCTGCCGTGGCGGTCGCCGTCATCACCATGGTCGTTGCACCCTATGCCCGCTTCATCCCACGTGCCGCACTGGCGGGAATTCTCATTTTCACGGCCTGGCGCATGGTGAACCGGCGGGAGCTCGCCTACCACATTCGCTCGACACGCTTCGACGCGGCCATCGTTGGAGTGACAGCGTTCTCAGCCGTCGCCATTTCGGTCGAGTTCTGCATCCTCATCGGAGTCTTCATGTCTTTCCTTTTGACCGTGCCGCGGGCCGGACGCATGCAACGCACGGAGTTCGTCGTGACCCGCAATGGCGAGATTCACGAACGACTCGCGGACGACGAGGTGTGCGGCCACATTCTCATTTTCGGACTGGAGGGCGAGCTGTTCTTTGGGGCATCGGCAGCGCTGGAGAAGCACTTCAAGTATTTCGAGGAGCGGGCAAGCGATCAAACCCGGGTCGTCGTGCTGCGCATGAAGCGCCTGCGCAATCCCGATGCGGCCGGACTCAGTATCTTGCAGGGATTCCTCGATCGACTGAAGGCACGCGGCATCCATGTGATCATGTGTGGCGTTCGCGGAGGAATGTACGAAACCATGACGAAAGCCGGCATGGCTGCGCGTCTCGGAGAGAATGAAGTGTTTCTCGAACAGCCGGTGCGCCAGACCAGCACCATGCTGGCCATTCGCCACGGCATCAGCCTGATCGACTCTCCCTGCCCTGCCTGCCCTCATAGCGAGGGCAGCACACGCGGCGAAGCATTCTATTATGTGATTTGAGATCCGAAGCGGAACGGTCCGGCGGGCAGGACAGCATCAATCCCGCCTATTCGGCCGGGGGCTCGGCCGGCGGTGGCAGACCCGGCAGCATCACATACTGCTCGCGGTAGATCCGCACAAAGGCCACCAGCATGGCAATCACCGCGGGGGCGAGGAACATCCCGAGAAAGCCGTAAGCCTGCAAGCCGCCCAGGATACCGAAGAAAAGGAAGATCGTCGGAATATCCGTTCGCCCGCCGATCACCAGGGGGCGGATCACATTGTCGATCGTGCCGATTCCAAGCGTGCCCCACAGCACCAGGGCGACTGCCTTCCCGATGGATCCGATCACCAGAAGGTAAATTG
>CAZEWD010000189.1:0-3679 GCA_964515725.1 uncultured Binatia bacterium (SeqCode) | reverse complement strand
ACACTGCCCCAGGCGAGTGGCGTTCCCATGGGGATCAGTGAGATGAACGCCGTGCCGCAGCCAAGGAAAACAGCGAAAGGTACACCGAGCACCCAGTAGCCGAGTCCGGCAAGGGTCCCCTGGGCAATGGCCGTCATCAAGGTGCCCTGAACGACTGCGGACAATGCCTCATAGAAGCGTGTGAGTACGAGATCCTTGTGCTCGGCCTCCATCGGTAACAGGCCGCGCACGCCGCTCACCATGCGTTCGCCGTCGCGAAAGAAGAAGAACAACGCAATCGTGCAAAGAAAGAAGTCGATGACAAAACCGAGAAGATTCTTGGCCACGCCCGTCGCCTGCGCCACCAGGAAACTGCTGACGATGTTCACCCCTTTGACGCCCAAGCCGCCGAGGTCGATGTTCCATTGGTCGGCAAACGGCGCCCCCCAATTCCACAATCGTCCCAGGTGCGATGCCCGCAGTCGCTCCAGGATTTGTTCAGGGCCGCCGCCTGCGACGAATTCGACGCTTCTCTGGTAGAGGAGAGCCGACTCGTTTGCCACGAGAATCAGAATGCCGATGGTCGGCAAAATCACCACGGCAATCACCGCTGTTGTCAGGAGAAATGCCGCGGCCCCTTCCCGCCCGCGCAGAACGCGTGTGAGCCGTTGTTGCAGTGGGTAGAAGAGCACGGCCAACAGGGCTGCCCAGGCCAACGGCGCCAGGAACCCCTGGAACATCCGGTAGAATTGGTAGAGGAGGAAGAGGAATACCGCGAAGAAGAATGCGGCAAACAACGACTGGCGCGTCATCGGACGGCGACGCTACCAGCACGTGACAACGGAGGCAATCGAACTGCCACTCTCCCCTCCGCGAAAACGAAATGCCCTCCTCGATCCCTCCGATCAGCGCTCAGGCCCCGAATGGAGGTCTGGTGAGAACATCTCTGGCTTCACTCAAAATTTCTTCCACCACCTGTGCCGCAGGTTTCATCTCCCGAATCAATCCAACGCCCTGCCCGGCTGGCATGAACGATTTCTCCGGGTCAGCACCGTTGGCGACACCCATGTAGTCCATCACCCCGTTCTGCACCGAAACACCGACCTGCATGGGGAATGGCTGAATTTCGTGCCTGCGGTGTTCCCACGACTCATTGTACGGATTGCGGATCGTACGGGCCGGCTTACCCGTGTAACAGCGTGTGCGCACGGTATCGGACTCCCCTGCCCTCACAATGGCTTCCTGGTACGGGGGTGATGCCTGTGCCTCCGGTGTCGCGATGAATCGGGTCCCGAGAATCACGCCCTGAGCTCCCAGTGCCAGTGCCGCCACCAGACCGCGTCCGTCAGCAATCCCACCGGCTGCGATCACCGGGATTTTCACTGCATCCACGGTTTGCGGCACGAGCGCCAGCGTTCCGACCTCACCCGTGTGGCCACCAGCCTCCGTGCCTTGAGCCGCCACGATATCCGCTCCTTCTCGCTCGGCTTTCACGGCGTGCTGGACCTTGCCGGTCATCACGATGACCAGCATACCGCGTTCGTGCATCTCGGCAATGAACTCCCGGGGTACGGCGAGGCCTGCCACGAAAATTTTGATTTTCTCTTCGAAAAGGACTTGTATCTGCGGGCGGATCAGGTCGGGAATGGGAGCGAGAAGATCGACGGCAAACGGTTTGTCCGTCAGTTCCCGCGTCTTCTGGATCTCCCGGCGCAATCCTTCCGCGTCCAGCGTTGCTCCACCCAGGATCCCCAACCCTCCGGCATTCGAGACTGCTGCCGTCAACTTGTGCATCGAAACACCACCCATCCCGGCGAGGAAGATCGGAACTTCGATACCAAGTGTATCGCACAGCGGTGTTCGTAGTCTGGAATTCACAGGTCCCATCTCGCTCCCTCAGTCTGGCTGAGAACCGGCGTCGACCGGCTCCGCCTTGCACAAAACACCTGCGGAGACGACAAACGAATCCGATCGACGTACTCCAAGACTGTACAGATCGGCTGTCCCATCCGGTTCGATTGCCGTCACACGCAAGGTTCCGCGGGAACGTACCCGTTCACCCGACGGATCGTCACGGTACTCATACCCTTCCAGATAATGGAAGGCCGGCATCAACTCGTCGTCGACACGCAGATCGCCGGCTCGCCGCTCCGACATGTCCTTATCGTACACGATCTGATCGGCACCAACCCGGAAGCTCTGGCCATTCTCCAAATCGATGCGCAACACGGGTTGTGCATCAGCCACCTTTCGCGCATTGACCACCATCCTGAATCGTATCCGTCCCGAAGGATCGCGGGTAAATACCGGAATGGCCTTCCCTACATAGGCCTTCACGCTCAGGGGTCCATCGGGCGATTCCAGCCGGGTATCCCACGCCACCGCGCAATTCAGCCGTCCCATCACGCCGGCTCTTACTCGATCGACCAGAAACGGTCCAGCCCGATGCGCGATGTAGCCAGCGCAGGGTTGCCGTTCCTCAACTCAGACCCGGCGCAGGGGAGGCATTCACGGACGGACCGTCTCCGCCATCTCGTCCGGCCTTCACGCAATCGCGCCCAGAAGGCGTAACAGCGGCGTTCTCATCCTCCCATCCATCTGCTACCGTCGCACGCGTGCAGAATCGCGTGACGGGTGGATGCGCGGGATCACGGATCGCCGCGCTGGGTGTCTTCCTGCTGGGCTGGTCGCTCCTCGGTCTCGGTTGCAGCCAGCTTCCCTCTCGTTCGGAAAGTACGGCAATCGATCCCGGGCACCTCTACGCCATCCTCATCAACGGTGGCGGCACCCGGGAACAGAACTTCCAGTCGCACCTGCGACATGTGCAGCAACTGACCGAGATGCTCCGTTCCGCCAGGGTCCCAGAGAGCCGGATTACCATTTTCAGCAGCGATGGCAGCGATCCCGAATCGGACGTCATTACACGCACACGCTTCCGGCAAAAGAATTTCTGGATGCTCGAAGGCACACGCGCCGAGGCCCTGCTCCGGCCTTCCGCCGAATTTATCAACTCGACGGTTGCTGGGATGCAACTCATGCCGGCAAGCAACGAGGCTCTGCGCGCCTGGTTCGACGGTCCAGGCCAGTTGCTCGGTCCCGGGGACACCCTGCTCCTCTACGTCACGGACCATGGCACCCGGAATCCCGAAGATCTCACGAACAACAACATCGTCATGTGGGGGCGTGATGCGAAGTTGACGGTCCATGAGTTGCGCGACATGCTTGCGGCCTTGCGACCGGGCGTGCGCGTCGTGGCCCTCATGTCACAGTGTTACTCCGGCTCCTTCGCCCACCTGATTGACGGGGACAAGGATTCCCCCGCAGCGGCCGGTCAGATCTGTGGTTATTTCTCGTCCACTGCCGACCGTCCCGCCTACGGGTGTTATCCGGAAAACAGGGATCGCAACAATGTCGGGCATTCTTTCCAGTTCATGCGCGCCTTGACAGAGTCACGCAGCTTCCCGCTGGCGCACCGGCAAGTCCTGGTAAAAGACGACACGCCAGACGTACCGCTGCGCACCTCCGACGAATACCTGGCCCGTATCCTGCGTGAAGCCGCTGGTGATGGCGACGAGGCGACGGCCTTGCTCACCGACCGTTTGCTGCAGGAGGCCTGGGTGAACAAGGACAGATGGGAGCCGGAGATCCGGTTGCTGGATCAAATCGGCTCGAACTACGGAACGTTCAGTCCGCGTTCTCT
>CAZEWD010000188.1:6144-6427 GCA_964515725.1 uncultured Binatia bacterium (SeqCode) | reverse complement strand
CAACACCTTGCGTCTGCCCGGACACTTCCACTCGACCGTCGTCGGTGGAACTGCGCTGGCGTTCATGGCCGTCACCTACTACCTGATTCCCCTCATCTTTCGAAAGAAAGTGGCATTCTGGGGGCTGATCAAACTGCAGCCGTGGTTGTTTGGCGCTGGCATTACGATTCTGTCGATGTCCATGACTTTCGCCGGTGTGTTCGGCGTTCCGCGCCGGCACTGGGACATCTCGTTTTCTCAATCGGTCTTCAAACTCGAGTTCCCCCCAGCAGTCGACCTGATG
>CAZEWD010000188.1:0-6134 GCA_964515725.1 uncultured Binatia bacterium (SeqCode) | reverse complement strand
GCGATGGGCGGCGTACTCGGGGTAGCCGCTGTGCTCATCTTCATCTTCTCGGCGGTCGTCTCGGTGTTCTTTGGCGAAGAAATCGATTTTGCCAATCTGCGCCCGGGCATGGCGGGGGTGCCGCAAGGGCTGATCAAGCTGCCGCCACAGAGCTACACGGGTGAAGTCGTGGAGAAGGTGCATGCCGGTGGGATGCCCGGCACGATGGTGTTGGTAGCCATCTTCCTTGCGGTGTTCGTTCTCTACTACTACACGAACTGGAAGATGCTCTCGCTCGTGTGGAAGGTCGGGTGACGCTCAGAAAACAGGCAGCGGGGCATACCGGCCTGACTTTGTTGGTGATCTGGGCCGTGGTGACCGCTGCCTGGTGGTGGCTGGCGTTAGCGCCGGTTGCAGATCCACCGGAGTGGCTCGCCCTGGCCCGATCCGTTTGCTTTGGCTCCACGCCAACGGGTTTGCCCGACACCTACGGTTGGGTGGTGCTGATCCTGGCACCGGGTTCAATGGTCGTTGGTATTCTCGGTACATGGAGTTCCGAGATTGCGGCCGATATCAGAGCGGCGTGGCGCGTTGGCGCGGGGCGTGTCGCGCTACTGGCAGCAGTAGTGCTCGTTTTTGCCGGAATCGGCTGGAGTGCACTACGGATCGCTCAAGGGCTGGCCATTGCCAACATCAGCTACGAACCGGATGTCACCGGGACATTGCCGTCGAACTATCCACGCCTCGATCGCGAAGTTCCCGATTTTACGCTCGTTGACCAGACCGGTGCGGCGTTTACGCCGGAGAATCTCAAGGGGCATGTGACCCTGATGACCTTCGCATTCGCGCACTGCCGTAGTGTCTGTCCCGTGATCGTAAACTCGATGCGCGGTGCAGCATCCCGGATGGGAGATGCCGCGCCACAGTTGGCTGTTCTCACGCTCGATCCCTGGCGGGATACTCCCAGCCGTCTGGAACAGATGCACAAGGATTGGGAGCTCCCCGAGACTACACGTGTATTGTCCGGCGAGGTAGATGCCGTCACACGAACTCTGGATGGCTTCAATGTCCCGCGACAACGCAACGAGAAGGACGGTGAAGTCGTGCATCCCGCACTGGTCTACGTGATCGGTGTCGATGGCCGGATCGCCTATGCGTTCAACAACCCATCGATCGACTGGCTGGTTGAAGCCGCAAGACGACTGGGCGAATCGGGTCGCTCCTGATTGGGGCTTCGCGTATTGGCGTGATGCGGAACACGCCTGGACCTGACCTGTGTCATAGGAGTCTGCATTCCAGTCTGTAGGATGTCACACCCAGGAGGCTAGGTGTGGCCAGGAGTTGGACGCGACGGGATTTTTTACGTGGCACCGGGGCGGCCGCCCTTTCGCTGGGGCTTGCTCAGCTCGAACTTGCATGTGGCTCGAATGAGCCACCACCGACTTCTGCGACACCAACCGCAGGACCGCCTACACCCGTGCAGCAGGCTTTGCCGCAGCTACCGGCCTATCGCACGTGGGAGGATCTGTACCGGAATCAATGGACGTGGGACGCCGTAGCACGTGGCACCCATACGATGACGAATTGTGTCGGAGCGTGTGCCTGGAACCTGTACGTGAAGGATGGCATGGTCTGGCGCGAGGAGCAGAAGTCGACCTACGAAGCGTCGGCGCCAGGTCTGCCGGACTTCAACCCGCGTGGTTGTCAGAAGGGGGCTTGTGGTTCGAACCTCATGTATTCGCCGTCGCGCATCCGTTACCCGATGAAGCGCGCCGGTGAACGTGGGGAGGGACGTTGGCAGCGCATCACATGGGATGAAGCACTGGAAAGTGTAGCCAGTGGAATCGTCGACGCACTCGAGAAGGAAGGGCCGGCATCGATCCTGTGTGAACTTGGTCCCAACATCGGTGCAGGTCCGAACAGCGCTGCACCGTTCCGCTTCTTTCGCATGCTCGGAGCGCCGGCGACCGACTCGATGGCGCAAGTGGGCGATTTGGCAACAGGGGCGACGATCACGTTGGGCAATCCCCATCCGTGCGGCTCCTCCGATGACTGGTGGCGCTCCTCCTACCTGGTGCTTTGGGCGTTCAATCCATCGGCAACGAGGATTCCCGATGCACACTTTCTCTACGAAGCACGGTACAAAGGCGCGCAACTGGTGGCGATCTGCCCCGATCTGAACAACAGCGCCATTCATGCCGATCTCTGGATCAATCTACGGCCCGGTACCGATGCGGCTCTGGCCCTTGGGGCGGCACAGGTGATCCTTGCCGAAAACCTGCACAATGCCGATTACATTACCGAGCAGACGGATCTGCCCCTTCTGGTCCGGACCGACACGAACCGTTTCGTGCGCCAGTCGGATCTCCAGAAGGGAGGCTCGGACAAAGCTTTCTATGTCTGGGACAGCGTTCGGAACCAGGCCAGTCCAGCCGCAGGTAGTGGCAGCAGCAGTACACTCGATGCCGGTGCAGTAAAACCTGCCCTCGAATACTCAGGATCCATGACAATCGAGGGTAAGCCCGTGCGCGTACGTACCGTCTTTTCCCTGCTGAAGGAGCGACTCGATCGCGACTACACACCGGAAAAAGCTGCGGAGATCACGGGTGTATCGGCCGGTCTCATTCGACAATTCGCACGCGGGTTTGCCAAAGCACCGGCTGCGCTCATCCTCTCACAATGGGGACAGTGCAAGTTCCTGCACGCGGATCTCGCCCAACGTGCCCAGATCCTTCTCGCATCATTGACGGGAAACCTCGGTCGCGCCGGTGGTGGCTGGCGATCCGGTGGCTTCTTTGCTCCCGAGGGGTTTGCCCTGTTGAGCATGCAGGAACAACTCGGGCTGGTCGACCTCGCCGGTTTTGCCGCGAAGAACTATATGGATCCCGAGAAAACCCGGGCCTTCTTCTCTCAATACTTCGTACCAGGGTCCATTTGGCACCAGGTACATGGTGGACTGTCGGACGTCTCGGGAGACCTTTCCCAGGGAGATCGGAGCGTGCCACGATCTCCCAAAGAGTACCTGCGGGAAGCACTGGAAAATAAGTGGTTTCCCGTCCAACCGACGCCGGGCAAGGCGCCTCATGTGATCCTTTCGATCTATGGCAACGTGTTGCGGCACGTACGCAACAACACCCGGCTGACGCAGACGTTGTGGCCCAAGGTGAAACTCACGGTCGACGTGAACTTCCGGATGAACGAGACCGGGCGTCACGCCGACATCCTCCTGCCTGCAGCCTACTGGTACGAGAAGAGTGACCTGAAATACCTGGTTTCTTTCGTACCCTACGTCCACCTGGGTGATCGGGCGGTTCCACCGATTGGTGAGGCAAAGCCCGAGTGGGAAATCTTCGCTCTCCTCAGCGCTGCCGTTGCGCGTGAGGCCAAAAAGCGCAGCCTGGCTCCCTACAAGGACATCGGTGATCTGGAGCGCGATGCTCGGCGGCTCGATGAGGCATTCACGGATCGGGGCCGGTTTGGCCCGACCGACGAGGAAAAGGCACTCGAATTCGTGCTTTCCTATTCCACCACGACCAAGAACGTTTCACTGGCCGACCTACGCCAGGCCGGTGCCGTGCGTTTCAAATCAACCGGTGCACCGGGTGGAACTGCGGGTTACTACAGCGACTACTCGGAACACGAGCCGCTCGTGCCGCATCGCTGGTTCACGGAGAAGAAACAGCCCTGGCCGACGTTGACCGGGCGCCAGCAATTCTACATCGACCACCCGTGGTTCCTCGAATGTGGTGAGGCCATGCCCGTCTACAAACCCCCACCTGCAGCAGGCGGGAACTATCCGCTCGTACTCAGTGGAGGGCACACCCGGTGGAGCATCCATTCACAATGGCGCGATCAGATGCCGATGCTTCGCCTGCAACGCGGTGAGCCGGTGGTCTACATGAACGATCAGGACGCTGCCCAGCGTGGGATTGCGGATCACGATGTGGTCCGTGTGCACAACGATCTGGGCCAGTTTTTGTTGCGTGCCAAAATTGCGCGGTACGTCCAGCCGGGGCAGGTGTTTGTGTACCACGCCTGGGAACCCTACCAGTTCCGCGGCGGTCGCAGCGACCACTCGATCATCCCAAGTCCATTCAAGCCAACCTCCCTGGTGGGTGGTTACGGCCACTTACGTTGGGGCTGGTCACACTGGGAGCCGAATCAGGTCGACCGCGACACACGTGTCGAAGTGGAGAAAGCCTGAGGGGGAAACATGCTGCTATCGAGGCGGAATTTCCTGAGGTCGGCGGGAGCGGCGACGGCACTCCTGTCGCTCAATCGTCTGGTGTTGGCGCAAGGAGCGCCCGGGGGGCCTGCATCGCCGGCCTCTGAGCTTCCTCCCGTAGCGCCATACCGTACATGGGAGGACCTGTACCGGCAGCAGTGGAAATGGGACAACGTCGTTCGCAGCTCGCACTTCGTCAATTGCTGGTATCAGGCACATTGTGCGTGGGACGTCTTTGTCAAAGATGGTCTCGTCTGGCGTGAAGAGCAGGCGGCTGACTATCCGGCGGTTCGTAACGATACGCCCGACTTCAATCCACGAGGCTGTCAGAAGGGCGCCTGCTACAGCGCTCGTATGTACGATCCGACCCGTGTGAAATACCCGCTGAAGCGCGTCGGTGAACGTGGCTCAGGCCAATGGCAGCGTTTGAGCTGGGACCAGGCGCTGACCGAAATCGCCGACAAGATGATCGATACGATCACAAAGGAAGGAACAGATCGTATCATCTGGTCGTTAGGACCTCTTTATACCTTCGGCACCCACTCGGCGGGACAGATCCGCCTCTCTTTTCTGCTCGACAGCTCGTCTCTCGATATGAACAGCGAGATCGGGGACTCCCATCCAGGTGCAGCGGTAACCTTTGGCAAGATCGTCGCCGAGCGTTCCCTGGACGATTACTTCTTTTCCGACGTGATCCTGATCTGGGGTTGTAACCCTCTCTACACTCAGATTCCAAACGCGCACTTCTGGACAGAAGCCCGCTACAAGGGAGCGCATATCGTCAGCATCGCACCCGACTACAACGCAAGTTCGATCCACACGGATGAGTGGATTCCCATCAACGTCGGAACGGATGCGGCGTTCGGCCTTTCGATGGCACAGGTGATCGTCAGCGAGAACCTACACGATGAGGCATTTCTGCGAGAGCAGACGGACATGCCGTTTCTCGTCCGTAGCGATAATGGCCGTTTTCTGCGCCAGAGCGATATGCAGAAAAATGGTTCTGTCGATGTGCTCTATCTCTACGACAGCAAGACCAGAAAGGTGGTCGAAGCACCACGCACCACGCTCGCCCTTGGCTCCCTTGTTCCGGCTCTCGACGGGACCTTCGAAGTGAAGACGAGCGGCGGTACAGTGCAGGTCCGGCCCGTGTTCTCGCTCCTGAAAGAACAACTCGACCGCGACTACACGCCAGAGCAGACCGCTGCCACCACCGGCATCCATCCAAACATCGTACGAAATCTGGCCCGCCGCATCGGTAAGGCCAAAGCCGTGTCGAACGTCACTTCGAGTAATTTCGGCAAATTCTACCATGGCAATCTGATCGAGCGGGCCCAGATCCTCGTGCTTGCCCTGTGCGGGCACATGGGGCGAAAGGGCGCCGGCTTCAGCGCCTTTCCATTCCTTACGCAGGATGGCGTCGAGATGTTCACTTTGCTCAAACAGCCTGGGTGGCTGGGAAAAGCGAAGCTTCTTGCCCAGATGTACCCGGTGCTGCGCGATGTTCGAAAGCCGGGCATGAACGAGGAGATGGTCCGCTACGAACTCAGCAACTGGCAATATCGCGAGGGCAATATGGTATCCGGTGTGATGTTCTGGAACATCCACGGCGGACTGATGGATCTCAGCGGCCGCTCGAAGGAGTGGGACCCGCACCTCAAACGTCCGGTATCCGAGTACATGAAGGAATCTCTGGAGAAAAACTACCAGTACGTTTCTCCGAAGCCGGGTAATCCTCCGCGGATCATCTTCGAGTACGGCAGCAACATCCTGCGACGGCTACGGGGTTATCCGGCACTCTACAAGAAACTCTTCCCGAACCTCGATGCGATGGTCACCATCGATTGGCGCATGAGTTCATCGGCGCTGGCGTCCGACTATGTTCTGCCAGCTTCGGGATGGTACGAAAAAGCCGAACACAAATGGGGCA
>CAZEWD010000187.1:5133-6429 GCA_964515725.1 uncultured Binatia bacterium (SeqCode) | reverse complement strand
GCCGGTTTCGCGTGCCGTCGAAGCGGAGTTCTCCGATCCCGCCGCGGTCGAAGACAAATGGTACAAGGAATGGGAGGCAAAGGGCTACTTCTTTGCCGACGAGAACAAGGACGGTCCGTCGTTCTGCATCGTCATTCCACCGCCCAATGTGACCGGGGTCCTCACGATGGGGCACGTTCTGAACAACAGCCTCCAGGACTCACTGGTGCGCTTCAAGCGCATGGATGGTTTCAACACATTGTGGCTGCCCGGCACCGATCACGCCGGCATCGCCACGCAGAATGTCGTCGAAAAACAACTGGCCCGGGAAGGTACCAGCCGGCACGATCTTGGCCGGGAAGAGTTCGAGCGTCGCGTCTGGGCTTGGAAGGAGAAGTACGGCTCGACCATCCTGCGCCAACTGAAGAAGCTCGGCTCGTCGTGTGACTGGCGACGAGAGCGCTTCACCATGGATCCGGGCCTGTCACAGGCCGTCCGCGAAGTCTTCGTGCGACTGTACGAGAAAGGCCTGATCTATCGCGGCCTGCGCATCATTCACTGGTGCGTCCGCTGTCACACGGCACTGTCGGATGAGGAAGCGATCACCGTCGAGGGTGGAGAGAATGGCAGCCTCTGGCACATCCGATACCCGGCAGAAGATGGGGGTGGAGGAGTCATCGTCGCGACGACACGCCCCGAAACCATGCTCGGCGATACCGGCGTCGCCGTACATCCGCACGACAAACGTTATGCCGCGCTGATCGGAAGAAATCTCATTCTGCCACTCATGGATCGGCGAATTCCGGTCGTCGGCGACGAATCGGTCGATCCCAGCTTCGGCACCGGTGCCGTGAAGGTCACGCCGGCACACGATGCCACCGACTTTGAGACCGGTCAGCGTCACAACCTCACGCCGATCGTCATCATGGGTAGCGATGGCCGCATCAATGAGAACGGTGGTGCCTACGCCGGACTCGATCGTTTCGAGGCGCGCAAGCGGGTCGTCGCCGATCTCGAAGCACAAGGTCTGCTGGTGAAGACGGAGCCATACCGGGTCCCCGTTCGGCGCTGCGAGCGATGCAACACCGTCATCGAGCCGTACATGTCGAAGCAATGGTTCGTGCGGATGTCACCCCTGGCCGAGCCGGCTGCCGCAGCCGTCCGCAACGGCACGCTCGAACTTTATCCGGAACGCTGGGTCGGCGTCTACCAGCACTGGATGGAGAACATCCGCGACTGGTGCATCAGCCGCCAGTTGTGGTGGGGACACCGCATTCCCGTCTGGTACTGCAACGACTGTGGCAAGGAAACGGTGGC
>CAZEWD010000187.1:2146-5123 GCA_964515725.1 uncultured Binatia bacterium (SeqCode) | reverse complement strand
CTGTGTCCACTGCAACAGCGGCAACATTGAACAGGACTCCGATGTACTCGACACCTGGTTCAGCTCCTGGCTGTGGCCCTTCTCCACCATGGGCTGGCCCGAGGATACACCGACATTGCGGCGCTTCTATCCTACGGACACACTCATCACCGGCGCAGACATCATTTTCTTCTGGGTCGCTCGCATGGTGATGGCCGGCTACGAGTTCATGGGCGAACAGCCATTCCGTCGCGTCTGTTTCAACAGCATCGTGCGTGACCTACAGGGCCGGAAGATGTCGAAGTCCCTCGGAAATTCGCCAGATCCCATCGAGGTCATCGACAAATACGGCGCCGACGCCCTGCGTTTCACCGTCGTCTCCCTCGCACCGCCGGGCGAGGATGTCCGCTATGCAGCGGAAAAGACCGACCTCGGCCGGCACTTTGCCAACAAGATCTGGAACGCAGCGCGTTTCGTTCTCATGAATCTCGCTGGGGACGGTTCGAAGACCCTGCCACCACCGGCAGCGCTGCCACGTGAGACACTGTCCCTGGCTGACCGTTGGATCCTCTCGCGTCTGCAAGCCGTCACAGACGAGGTTCGCACTGCCTTCGATTCGTTCCGTTTCAACGACGCTGCACTCGTGATCTATCAGTTCGTCTGGCGCGAGTACTGCGACTGGTACGTGGAAATCAGCAAGATTGCGCTGAACAGCGGTGTCACAACTCAGATCGATGCGGCGCAAAGCGTTCTGGCTCATATTCTGGAACAATCCCTGCGATTGCTTCACCCCATCATGCCGTTCATCACCGAGGAAATCTGGCAGCACCTCCCGGTAGAAAAGCCGGTGCAGAGCATCATGATCGCCCCGTACCCGAAAGCTGATGACACCCTGCGCGACGAGGCAGCCGAGGGCATCATGCAAAGCCTCACCGAAGCGGTACGCCACATCCGCAACATTCGCTCTGATCTCGGTATCGCTCCCACCACCGAACTGGCCGTGCGTGTCGCACCCGACGAAACAGCGGGAGATCTGCTGGAGCGGCTGCAAGCCTATATTAAGACCCTATCACGTGTCAGCAGCGTGGAGCGACTTGCCGCGGGAGACCATCCGAGTGGCGAGCCATCTGCCGTAGTTCCAGGCATCGGAGAGATCTTCGTCCCACTCCGGGGCATCGTCGATTCCGCCGAATTGAAGCAACGGCTGCGCCGCGACCTGGCAAAGGTCGAGAAGGAACTCGGCACGGCGGAGGCAAAGCTCCGGCGTCCTGATTTCGTGGACAAGGCACCCGCCGACATCGTCGAAAAAGAACGCGAAAAGGCAAAAACGATGCAGGAGCGCGCGGCAACACTGCAGCGCCATCTCACGACACTCGGTGCATGAACGGCATGGCATCCCAAATGGTCACAGGGCACAATGGGCGACAATGACTGTTTTTGACCTTCCCATCGTTTCGGATCTGCTGCGGGCGGCGCTGGCCGAAGATCTCGGTGCGGGCGATCTCACCACCAGCCTGACCATTCCGCCAGACCGTCGTGGACGAGCGGAATTGCGCGCCAAACAAGAGGCCCTGATCGCGGGAATGCCACTCATCCACCGCATCGCACAGCTTGCCGGTGGAAACATCGAAGTCGACCTGCTCGTGCAGGACGGCGCCACGGTGTCGAAAGGCGATGTTCTGGCCCGCCTGCGTGGACCTGCCGCGGCGTTGCTCTCGATCGAGCGGCTGACACTCAACCTGTTGCAGCAACTCTCGGGTGTGGCGACGTTGACATCCCGGTACGTCCATGCCGTCCGTGACACGAACGCCCGCATCATCGATACCCGCAAGACGGTCCCGGGAATGCGTGTCCTGCAGAAATACGCCGTACGCGTGGGAGGTGGCTACAACCACCGGCTCGGTCTGGCAGATGGTATCCTCATCAAGAACAACCACATCGTCGCAGCGGGTGGAATCAAAGCGGCTGTGCACGCTGCCCGTGCCCTGGCACCGCATGTCTACCGGATCGAGATCGAATGCCGCACGGACACCGAAGTCGACGAAGCGCTGTCGGCCGGTGTGGATGCGATTCTGCTCGACAACATGGAACCGGAGCAGTTGCGGGAGGCCGTGCAACGCATCGCGGGACGCGCCATCACCGAAGCGTCCGGTGGCGTCAATCTCGACACCGTTCGTGCCGTGGCGGAGAGCGGCGTCGAACTCATTTCGGTCGGAGCGCTGACGCACTCCGCTCCGGCCGTCGACCTCCACATGCTCCTCTTTCTCGAATGAACCAAGCTGCCAAAACGCCTCTCGATGTCCAACGGATCCGCGCCCTGTGTACAGGCCGTCGCTTCGGTACCGAGATCGTTTATCGCGAACAAACGGAATCGACCAACTCCGATGCGCAGCACCTGGCACGTGAGGGTGCTCCTGAAGGTACGGTGGTCGTGGCGGAAAGCCAGAGCCGTGGCCGCGGCCGGTTGGGAAGAGACTGGATCTCCCCGGCCTGGCGTAATCTCTACCTGTCACTCATTCTGCGCCCGCCGATCTCACCGGCACAGGCCCCGCAATTGGGTCTAGTCGCTGGCGCTGCGGCCGCTGCGGCGATCCAGGAGTTGTGTCCCCGGGCTGCTTTGAAATGGCCCAACGACGTACTCATCGACCTGCGTAAGGTTTGTGGCACCCTCACCGAGATGGAAGCGTCCGACGATGCAGTCGCCTATGTGATCATTGGTATCGGCGTGAATCTCAACATGCAGGACGACGAGTTTCCACCCGACTTGCGGGATAAAGCCACCAGTCTCGCAGCGGTGCTCGGGCGTGAGGTGGACCGGACCGATTTCGCGGCACTTCTGCTGCAGCAACTGGAACTCTTCTACGATCGGTATCTGCATCAGGGGTTTGCAGCGATCCGCGAGGACTGGAAACGGTTGTCGCCGTTCTTCGGCCAGACACTGGAGATCGACGACGGACAGCGGCGCTACCGGGGGACAGCGCTCGGACTCGCCGATGAC
>CAZEWD010000187.1:0-2136 GCA_964515725.1 uncultured Binatia bacterium (SeqCode) | reverse complement strand
GCTTCTCGCGGTTGACGTCGGCAACACTCACACGGTGTTCGGATCGTACGTTGGGGAGACGCTGCAGCGTCACTGGCGGGTACGGACAAACCTCGGTCGCACGACAGACGAGTACGGTGTCATCCTGGAATCTCTGTTCGCAGCGGAGAAAGGTGTCGAGGGTGTTTCGAGCACGCGGCCGACCGGTGTGGTGATTTCTTCTGTGGTTCCTCCGGTAACCCAGACCCTGGCCGAACTCAGCAAAAGGTATCTGGATCTGACGGCCCTGGTGATCGGCCCAGGCGTGCCGACCGGCATGCCGATCCTGTACGACGATCCGCGTCAGGCCGGGAGCGATCGGGTCGTCAATGCCGTGGCAGCATTCGCGCGCACGGGTACAGCCACCATCGTGGTCGATTGTGGTACGGCAACGAAGTTCGATTTCATTTCCGCAGGAGGAGAATACCACGGCGGAGCCATCGCGCCCGGACTGGGAATTGCGGAAGATGCTTTGTTCGAACGGACGACGCGGCTTTTCCGTGTCGAATTGACGGCACCCAGACAAGTAGTAGGCCGCAACACCACAAACGCCATCCAGGCAGGTCTGATCTACGGGTATGTTGCCATGATCGATGGCATGGTCACACGGATTCGCAAGGAAACAGGAACGCACGCAAAGACGATTGCCACCGGTGGCTTTGCCGGGCTCCTCACTCCCTACTGCAACACGATCGATCTGGTCGACCCACTCTTGACGTTGGAAGGGATGCGTTTGATCTACGAGCGAAACGTGGAAGTATCATGAGAACGAGATACCAACGAATCAGATGAAGACGAACCAGCCCCTGCCCATGCCGCGTGTACTCTCCACATCTTCCGTCCAAAGCCGGAAAGCAAAGGAAGGGTATCCGAACGCGTCCGGGCACGTAGAGAGGGTAGGACCGGAGATGAGGTCATAATGAGCGCTGGTTGCCTTCTTGCCATCGACGTCAGTAACACACAGACCGCGCTCGGCCTGTATGAAGGCAAGAAGCTGCAGCATCACTGGAAGTTGCAGACAGACAGGGCGCGAACAGCCGATGAATACGGAGTGATCCTCCGCAGCCTGCTGGGACGTGCCGGAAATCCGGCAATTGCCGGTGTGGCCGTAGCCTCCTCCGTACCGCCCATGACCGCCGTGATCGACGACCTTTGCCGCCATGTCCTTGGGACCCCGCCACTCGTCGTCGGACCGGGTGTGCGGACAGGAATGCCAATCCTCTACGAGAGGCCACAGGAGGTGAGCGCCGACCGGATTGTCAACGCCATTGCGGCGTTTGAGCGGACACGTACGACCAGCATCGTAGTCGATCTGAGTACGGCAACGATCTTCGACTTCATCTCCGAGCGAGGCGAATACGTTGGCGGCGTCATTGCACCGGGACTGGGAATTGCGAGTGACGCCCTTTTCGAGCGAGCGGCAAAACTCTACCGCGTCGAACTCGTCAGACCGAAGCACGTCGTCGGCCGGAACACAGTACACGCGATCCAATCCGGCCTGATTTACGGCTATGTGTCGCTGGTGGACGGACTCGTACAACGGATCCAGAAGGAAAACCGCGTCAAAGCGCGAGTCATCGCCACCGGGAATTTTGCGCCACTGATCGCTCCCGAGTCGGAGACGATCGAGGAAGTTGATGAATTCCTCACACTCGAAGGGTTACGCCTGATTTACGAGCGCAACATGGAGGGATGAGACATCCACGATTCGGAACGGCTGGTGTGGGACGATCGTTTTTTCGCGATTTTCCCATGACACGGCCGACTCACTGAAGTAGTCACAGTCGGAACAGGAGGTGCCATGGCAGACGATGTCAAAGGGGTCCGAAGCATTGGGATGATCGGGCAAGGCGGAGTGGGCAAGACTTCTGTAGCGGACGCTATGCTGTTCAGCGCGGGTGTTGCCACGCGTATCGGCCATGTGGACGACGGCAGCTCCAACTTCGACTTCGAGCCGGAGGAGATCCGGCGCAAGACGACACTATCCACCTCCGCGTACACGTTTCCGTGGAAGAAACACACGGTGACGTTGCTCGACATGCCGGGCTACTCGGCATTTCTCAACGACACCTTGAACTGCATGCGTGCCTGCACCGGCCTGATTTTCGTGATGGCGCC
>CAZEWD010000186.1:0-6477 GCA_964515725.1 uncultured Binatia bacterium (SeqCode) | reverse complement strand
GTCATGCCGTGAGAAAAACTCGACTCAGGGTGGGTCATGCTCGTGAGAAATGACACGCCAGACACAAACTGTCGGACCGTTCGAGGAATACGGGTAGTAGAGCCAGCCGGCAAGAAGCGTCGCCGGAAGCAGCGCAGCCTGCAACCATGGCCTCACGAGTGTCCCCTCATTCTGAAAGCCTAACTTTTTAATTATATGTACTAATTGGAAAGGTAGACCACGCGCCGTTGCGATTGGCGTGCCGCACCCTGTTGCGTTGTTCTCGTTTCGATGTTTTCGGGTCTTCCCGTGACCAGTCCATGGATTCTGGCGATTTGACGGGCGGGATAACGCATCAGCGGGGACCCGCCCGTCGAGCGGCGGGACTTTGTTCTTCGAGACTACCGCGGTTCAGTACGTGTGTCCGGCATACCGACTCATGCAGGTGGAACTGGACCCACCTCCCGCTGTTCTGGTCAACACAATCGCGTGATGCCGGAAAGATCCACTGCCACGCCCATTCGCGGTCAGCATCCGGGTACTTCCGGACCAGGACTCCCGGCCTGGGCATCCGCCTCCGCTCCTGCTCCTTCTCTGCCAGGAATCGGCTCTTTACGTCGCGGGGAGCCAGCGCAACCGTCGTATCACCAACGGTGCGATCGGGCAGCCACCTGGCATGGTCAATGCGTCGCGCATCGATGGGCCTGGGAGGCTGTGCTCCCTTGTTCGACTCGGCAGCCACAACTGGACTCTCGGAGAGCCCTATGCTCCTATTTGAGCGTCGAGTCAAGTCTACGGTGCGTCGCTGTAGTAGTTCAGAGATTTTGTCCGGGGTTAACAGTTCAGTACGGGTTTCGGTCGAGCGTGAACACCTGTTTTGGCAAGCTGAACACATGAAGGGGATTGTTGCGTAAGAAATTGAGTCGTCATGCCTCGCTGGTCACGTAAGTGGCAGGAGGTTGGAATGGCGGCGCACAGCAGAAGGGACTTCTGTTCGGGCGTGAGCCGCACCTCGAAGCGGATGACCTTCTGATTGGTAGGAACGGCCTCTGTTTTCTTCGAGTGCATGATGGATCTCTCTGTAACTCGTGGTGTGCGGAGAATTCTCCGGGGGCTTCATCGGGATCGGTTGCGGCTGGATCTGGGCGTGATGAGATGGCCTCCTGGATCGCCCGGATATTCCGGACCGGCTGCTCGGGTTCTACCGGTACAACTCTGGGTTGTTCCCGGTCCCGGTCTACCCGCGACCCCTGGGCCGGGTTCCGTTTTACTCGGTACGGATCGTCAGTCCGACGGGCAGTGACTCGTCGAGAATCCGTGTGCGTTCCTGCTGCTCCAGGGCGATGGGTTCGGTTACGAGACGCGCCGCGCGTTCTCCATGGGGCAGCGGTCTCAGCCGTTCCGCCAGACGCCGTCGCAAGGTTTCGTCGAGGTCGCGCTCCCGGTCCCCGACGCATCGAGCCATCTGCACGAGCACAAACGAAATACTCTCCGGCTTGCGCCATTCTGCATGTAGGAGGCTCTCCACCCACTGTGTGGCCGTCGCAGCCTTCACAACGCAGTTGAGTGGTCCGTAAAACGGCGCCCGCGCACCAAGCCGCCCGAGTGCCCAGATCTCTGCCTCACTGGCGTTGCCTTTCACTATGGAGGGCAGCAATGCGTTTCCGAGATCCGTTTTCATCTCGGCCGACAGGTGCTCGCAGCTTCCCATGACCTGCCAGTATTCCCGGATTTCCTGCGGTCCCACCCGCGGCAGATTCTTTGCCTTCGCCTTCAGGCGGGGCAACAGATAGGGCGCAATTTCCGTGTGGAGCTGGATCTGTTGTTGCCGGCTCAGACCCCCGGCCAGACGCTTCCACATGCTCCACCATTCCGCACGTACCTGCGCCGCCCGGGGAAAGCACGGTCCCTGTGATTTCAAACGCCACAGTTGTTGGACACGCAATTCGTCTTTGTCGGTGCCAAACCCGGGCCGCAGGAAAAATCCGCAGAGGTTCAGCCAGCGTGCCTCATGGTCAGGTGTCGTGCCGCGCTGTGCCTGGCACTCCCAGAGGACATCCCACAACTGGCGGATTCCCGCCAGGGGCCACGCATCTTTCCCCATTCCCAGGTGCTCTTCGAGAACGCGTGCCAGACGTACCGGGCTGGCCGTGGTCGTGGTGCCGGGCGGCGCGAAGGCTTCGCGGATCGCGGACGATGCGAGTTGTAGCTGTTCTTCCGTGAGGACCGATTCAGCCCCCTGATCGGTGGTACTCTCTTCGGTCGGCACCGTTCCCTGATCACGTAATTGGAATTGCAGCCGCCAGCGGTGGTCCGTGGTGAGAGAGCGGCACCAGACCTCGAGCGTGCCGATCTCCGTGAGCCGTGCCACGATATGAACCGGAAGCCGCCGGCTGGTCAGTTTCTTTCCGAAACGCAGAACGGTGCGGATGGGCGGCAGTTGGGTGAACGAATCGCGTGGCGCCTGTACCAGGGAGCCGGCCGCATCACCAAGACGCGTGCTGGATGCGTACAGAGGAAAACTGACAGCTTGATTGGCGATCACCTCCAAGGGCGGGTCGCCGATTTCGATCTCTTCCCCTTCCTCCATGCCTCGATGTACCAGACAGAGGGCGGTGATCTCCTGCGCCGGGCCGGTTGATTCGCTGCCCGCAAGTCCGATGTAGTAGGAGCGCGCTGCGCCGCCGCTGATGCGAATGCCGAGGCCGCGCCGGACCAGTCCGTAGTAGGTAGCGCCCCGGGAAACGGCCAGGTCGAGATCGGCGCTTTGCAAGACGACAGGCGCTGCGCCTTGCCGCCATTCGGCAAGCAGTGAACGCAACCGTTCCCGGATCAGCGCGGGCGTCAGAGCGCCGCCGTTGAAAAGCACGGTATCGGGCCAGGGGTCTCCCTCGTCGTCGTTCCCGTGCTGCGTGAGGAATCCTGCCAGATGGCGCGACACCTCGGCTTCTGTGGCGAAGGGCAGTCCCCATTCCTGCAGGCCGGCACGTGGTGTCCTGCGGGGCCCCGCGTCACGTGGCGTCAGGGGAAAGAACCCGTTCAGGACCATGTCTGTTACCTCGGTCCGCTTGAGGGTGGTGGAAAGCGTTCCTCCAATGACCGAAGTGCCACGTCCGGCCAGGCGGATGGGAACTTCTTCCGGAGGATTCGGACCGAGCAGGACCTCTTTTGCGCTGCGGCACAGATTGGTGAGCGCGTGCCATCGCTGACTGTCGAGTTTGCCTCCCAGACGGGGTTCCAGCAGCCGGGCCAGGGCAACGTCGATGTTGTCGCCGCCCAGCAGAAGATGATCACCAACGGCGAGTCGTTCCAACCGCGTTTCCCCCTCACGGTGTCGCACCGCAATGAGGCTGAAGTCCGTCGTCCCTCCGCCGACATCGACGACGACGACGAGTTTCTGGTCCCGAAGTTGTTCCTGCCAGGAGGACTCGTTCTGCTGGACCCACGCATAGAAGGCGGCTTGCGGTTCTTCGAGCAGAATCACGCGGGGCAGTCCGGCACGTTGTGCGGCCTCGACGGTCAGCTCGCGTGCCACTTCATCGAAGGAGGCTGGCACGGTGAGGATCACGTCCTGCTGTTCCAGTGGCGCAAGGGGGAAGCGGCGTGTCCAGACTTCACGGATGTGCTGGAGGTAGCGTCCCGAAGCCTCCACGGGTGAGATCTTCGCGACCTCCTCCGGGGCACTCCAGGGTAGAATCGCCGCCTCTCGGTCCACTCCGCCATGGCACAGCCAGCTCTTGGCCGACGACACGAGACGTCCCGGAACACGTGCCCCCTGATTGCGCGCAAACTCCCCCACCGCGTAATTGCGCGACACATCCCACTCGAGCGCCAGCGCGCCGGGAGGCAAGTCGTGTTCGCCACCAATGTACAGGAAGGAGGGTAGGGTTGGCCGTTCGGCAACGAGCCCCTCGGAGACGAGTTGCGGGATGGGGAGTTGCTGTACGCGCCGTGCCGGGTCGGCCGGGTCTACGAAAGCGACAGCGGAGTTGGTTGTGCCGATGTCGATACCGACTACGAAGCGGGAGAGATCAGGCATAATGACAACTCGTTCCTAGCAGGCCGCCTTCAAACGATGGGCTTTCTGTTTCCGGCAGAGAGATGGTGACTCATCGCACTTCGGGATGCGCCGGTAATGTCCGGACGGCCCTTGTGGTCGCCACGATACTGGATGGAAGCAGGAGAGAGATGGCGAATACGGATCAAGCCGGTGCCGAACCGTTTTTCCTGTTGAGACCACAGTGATCGAGGAGGAATTTTGCAGCGAGCGGAACACCGGTCTTCTTTCTAGTCCGTTGCCGTGTGGCGCACGTTGAAGTCGAGCTTCCATCGCTGTGAGCCGTCGCGGCTGACACACCACAATTCCAGAACGCCGAGTTCGGTGACACGCGCTTCGAGCCGGACAGGCACGACAGAGCCTTCGTGACCTTCCCAGTTCACAGTTGTCTCCAGGGGCGCCAGTTCGGAGATGTCATCGCTCCAATGTTCGAGAAGGACCCCGACGTGATCTTCGGGACGTGTCGAGGAGGTGAGGAAGCGGAACTCACTCGGCTCGCCGACGACCAGGCCGAATTCCTCCTCCGGCAATTCGACGTTGGTGCCTTCTTCGAGTCCTCGTGGGACGACGCACAGCGCCTTCAGGGGAGGGCGCATCCCGGGTACTGCCGGCATCGATGTTTCGACGCCGATGTAATAGGAACGCGCAATCCCACCGCGGATCCGCACACCACGCCCGCGACGTGCCAGCCCATAGTAGGTGGCGCCGCGTGCCACCGCCTGTTCCAGATCGTCCCCACCGAGTACACGCACGGCATTGTTGCCGGGAAACCACTGATTCATGACGGACAGGAGTTGCTCGCGGAGTGCAGTGGCGCGCATGACACCGCCATTGAACAGCACTGCCGTCGGCTGGGCAGCAGTCTGATTCCCCAGGGCATTCGCGTTGCGTTGCAGGAAGAATGCGAGGTGACGGGTGATTGCGGCGTCCGTCGCGTAGGGCAGACCAATCTCCCGGAGTGCCGTGCGCCGTTGTGTGACCGGGGAATCGGTGAGACGGCAGTCGGGGAAAAAACCCTGTGTGAGGACCTGATCGACACTTTGGCGCGTGACGTCTGCCCGCAATGTTCCACCGATCACCTTGCGCCCGCGGCCCAGGATGGCCACCGGATGTGCCGCCAGTGCCGTATCGGCCAGCAGACGTTCCTTGGCTTCGCGGCAGCCGAATATCAGCCCGCGAAATTGCCAGGGATCGAGCTGTGTGCCTTTCGCAGCGAGTTGTTCACGAATCGTGTAGGCAAGTGCCAGATCCATATTGTCGCCGCCGAGCAGAATGTGATCACCAACGGCGATCCGCTCCAATCCGAGCTGTCCCTCCTCGTCACGAACGGCAATCAACGTAAAATCCGTGGTGCCGCCGCCGATGTCGCACACGAGGATGACGTCGCCGGCGTGAACATTCTCGCGCCAGGATTCGGCGTGAGTATCGATCCAGGCATAAAAGGCTGCTTGCGGCTCTTCGATCAGAGTGAGCTCGGGTAAGCCCGCCTCGCGGGCCGCTCGGATCGTGAGATCCCGGGCAACCGCATCGAAGGATGCGGGCACGGTGAGCAGAATTTCCTGTGCTTCGAGTGGTGCCTGGGGGAATGCGACGTTCCAGGCGTGTCGAATGTGGGACAGGAATCGCGCCGATACGTCGACCGGGGAGAGCTTGCGTACATCGTCGGTACTGCCCCAGGGCAGAATTGCTTCCGTTCGATCGACGCCATTGTGGCAAAGCCAAGACTTTGCCGAGGCGATGAGGCGACCGGGGACTTCCGCGCCACGTCGCTGTGCAAAGATACCGGCGATTTCGGGGAAATCGGTTGCCCAGGGCAATTTGAAGTTGGCATCCCCGGCTTCACTTTCCGGTGGGATGTAGAGGAACGACGGGAGATGGGACCTCTCTTCTACGGTGCCGGGCTGGAGGACCTGTGGAATCAAGAATGTCCGCACGTGCGGCGGATCATTATCTGCCGTGTGTGCCACTTCGGCATAGGCGACCACGCTGTTGGTCGTGCCGAGATCGATGCCGACAATGAAGCGAGCCTCGCTCATCCGATGAATCAGGCAATTTCGATTTCGGCCGGAGCAAGGATGTGCACGTCACCGCCGATTGTCTTCGGAAGGGAAACATCGGCGGCACGCCAACCTCCGTGCTGTAAAGTGCCACGAAAGGGCGGCTCTCCCTCGACATTACCGGTCAGGCGTACGGATGAAGGATCGAAGCTGTCCTCGACGGAGATGGGAGAGCCATCCTCTTCCTGGAAGATCCGTTCGATACGGATCCGATCCTGCAGAGCCTTGCGGCAACCGGCATGGATGGCGCGGACTGCGGCACCCACCTGCGCGTCGTCATAGGGCGCGATGTCTTCCTGGAGAAAGTCGATGAAGCGTCCCTCCTGTTGCAGGAGGGCGAGCAACTGCAGGGCGGCTGCCGGATCGGGTGTGGAGGGAGAAGCT